>JBIIRN010000275.1:0-2894 GCA_044341525.1 Sediminibacterium sp.
TAATTACCCTACAACGTTACAATTCAATATGAATTTTTTGTAAACGATTTATTCACCCCTTGTTGAAAAGAAGTGAAAACCCTTAACAGGACTGCATCATAGGGTGAAAAAATATTTTTTTACGCCCGATTACCGGGTACCCCCATCCGGAAGGAGGACAGGTCCCAGCAGGCTTTTCCAAATGGCATATCCCTGTTGGTTCATGTGCAAACGATCATTAATATACAATTCAGGGCGGGTTTCCCCCCGACTATCCAGCATCGCACTGTGAACATCCAAAAAAACCGTCCCTTTTTTGTGGTGTAAAAAGCGGCTGATACGTCGGTTGGCCTCCACAAAACCGGGTTCCAATTGCCACCGTGCCGGACTGGGCTTGATGGAAATATATACCAGGGGCATATCAGGCCAACGATCTCGGATTATCTTAAACAGTTGCCGGAAGCGATGCAATACTTCTTTAGGTGTCGCAGCCGGCGTCGCTGCCAGGTCATTTTCACCGCAATAAATGACGATTTGCCGGGGAGTATAGGCGAAAATCACCTGTGGAGCAAAATAAATCAGGTCAGTCAGAGAGGAACCTCCAAAACCACGGTTCAAAATCGTATAACCGGGAAAGTCTTTCTGAACTTCTTTCCAGAAGGTGAAGGAGGAACTGCCAATAAATAAAATAGGTTCCTGCGGAGGCGCCTGCAGACTATCCTGCCTAACAAATGCGTGGATGTCTTTTTGAAAGGGGCGCTCCTTTAACTGGGAAAGAACCGGACTAACCATCAATGCCATCCAACAAGCAAGCAATATTTTTTTCATACCCTAAAATAACACTTTGTAATTAGTCCACCCTATTCATTCCACGGCCAAGGATATTCTGCCTATCTTTCCTACTTAAATCTTGAGGCATGTCCAACACTTCCCCCATCCAAGAATTAGTTGCCCATGATACCTTTAGTAGCTGGTTGGGTATTCGAATCATCGAATTGTCTCCTTTTTTTGCCCGATTGTCGATGGAAATCAGAAAAGATATGCTGAATGGATTTGGGACAGCGCATGGGGGAATCGCCTTTGCTTTCGCCGATACTGCTTTTGGATATGCTTCCAACTGGGAAGGCAAAATCAATGTAGCGCTGGATGCCTCCATCACTTTTACCCATCCTGCGAAAGAAGGCGATATCCTGGTTGCTGAAGCCCGCTGCCTGAATAACACCCGCAAGACCGGCTTATACAGAGTAGACATTAGGAACAATCAAAACGAACTGGTAGCCGCCTTTCAGGCCACCTGCTATAAAACTGATAAACCGCATCCTCAACAACCCTAATGCGGCTTCTTTTTCATCCATAGACACATTGCTTACCTTTACCCCTATTATTGATTCCCTTGTCAGAAAAAAATAACTTCATAGATTATATCCGCATATTCGCCCGCAGCGGACATGGTGGCGCCGGTGCCCGGCATTTCCTGCGCAACAAACTCACTGCCCGTGGCGGACCGGATGGGGGTGATGGAGGCAGAGGCGGACATGTTATCCTGAGAGGCAATTCCCAACTGTGGACCCTGCTGCACCTCCGGTATTTCAAAAACGTACTGGCAGAAAACGGTGAGAATGGCAGTAAAAACAATTGTACAGGAAAAGATGGTCAAGACATCATCATTGAAGTTCCATTAGGTACAGTTGCACGTGATGAAGTTAGCGGTGAACAGGAAGCCGAAATACTGGAGGATGGACAGGAAATCATTTGGATGAAAGGGGGAAGAGGCGGATTAGGCAACAGCCATTTTGCCACTCCAACCAATCAGGTACCCGAACATGCACAGCCCGGAGAGCCGGGGGTGGAAGGCTGGAAAATCATTGAACTCAAAATGCTGGCTGATGTGGGACTGGTTGGATTTCCAAATGCAGGAAAGTCTACGCTGCTAAGTGTTGTAAGTGCGGCCAAACCGAAAATAGCTAACTATCCTTTCACTACCCTGGTACCCCAGCTGGGGATGGTAGAATACCGAGACCGTCAATCTTTTTGCATGGCAGACCTGCCCGGAATCATTGAAGGTGCAGCAGAAGGAAAAGGACTGGGACATCGTTTCCTACGGCACATAGAAAGAAATGCGGTTTTACTTTTTCTTATTCCGGCCGATAGTTCCGATCATGCAAAAGAATTCGAAACGCTGCTCTCGGAACTGAAAAAATACAATCCGGAAATGCTGCAAAAAGAAATGATTATTGCCATCAGTAAAAGTGATCTGCTCGATCAGGAATTACAAACGGCCATTGAGCAAGAGTTGCCGGCCGAAATTCCGCATATATTTATTTCCTCCGCAACCGGTTCCGGCATCACAGCTTTGAAAGACCTGCTCTGGCAAAAACTGAGTAACTAGATAGCAATTTAATAGATATCAATTTTTATTGATTATCCTATACCGCGAATCCTACTCCTTACTATTAAGGGCTAAAAATAAAATCAAGTGTAAATACCCTTTTTTTGAAGGGCGATCAGTTATACTTTGTGCCATGCCCCATTCAAAGAATCGAGTTTGGATTCATGCTGTCTGGTCAACTAAATGGCGATATCCATTGATTACTCGGGAAATGGAGGAAAAAATTTTCCAGCATATCAGAGAACAATTAGAGGAAATGGACTGTCAGGTTTCAATCATCAATGGAATGCCGGATCATATACACTGTTTGTTTCGACTAAGCAGAGAAAGATCAATTGCTGAAGTAATGAAACAAATCAAAGGGAGTAGTTCTCATTTTATAAATCAGATTCAAATATTTCCCAAAAAAATTACCTGGCAATCGGGGTATGGGGTCTTTTCGGTTTCTGAATCGGCACTACCGATTGTTCATGCATACATCAAAAACCAAAAAAAACCGCGATAACACCCCGGGATCATTCACCCC
>JBIIRN010000277.1:0-2885 GCA_044341525.1 Sediminibacterium sp.
ACAAGCAGTAAAAGCAACCACGAGCAGCAAAAAGCCAACCAACTGTTTCATGTTCATTATTGTTTTCCGGTATGTCCAAAACCGCCGGCCCCTCTATCGGTTTCATCCAATTGTTCTACCGGTTGCCATTGGATGATGTCAATTGCCTGTAATACCAGCTGGGCAATGCGGTCGCCCGGTTGAATGGTCTGTGGCTCTTGTGAAAGATTGATAAGAATAACTTTGATTTCCCCCCTATAATCGGCATCAATGGTACCCGGGGTGTTCAAACAGGTCAATCCTTGCTTCACGGCCAGTCCGCTGCGGGGTCGTACCTGAATTTCAAATCCCTGGGGGATAGCTACAAATAAGCCGGTCGGAACCAGGGTTCGCTCAAGTGATGCCAGGGTAAGGGGGGCGTCGATATTGGCCCGCACATCCAGACCCGATGAGCCGGGCGTAGCATAGGCAGGCAAAGGAAAGGCAGACCGGTTAATAACCGGAATATTGACAGGGGGTTTTGTCATGCGGGCAAAATTAATAAAGTAAAAAGAACTTATCATAAATATCTGTTCACCCTTAGCCTCTTTTCCTCCTGAATCAGCGATAATCTTTATTTTTGAAGGTGCCCAGCGCTATGAACCTGAGAAAATCATCCATCCCCGCTCTTTTTTGGCTGTCAGCCATCATTTTGGGGCTTTGCCTGACCGGCTGCCTAAAAAATCTAACCGTCAAGAATATAGTTTATGAAAACACTTTTTCCGACGGAGAATTGTCCGGATTAAAAGTAGCCGGCTGGAACAACGGCAGTTTTGGCACCCTTCCTGAACCCCGTATCAGCATTTACAATGGGAATTATGTATTGGGGAAACTCAACAATAACATCGTTCGACTAGTTTTGAATGAATTGCCCCGCCACGATATCCTCCGGGTAGAAGTTGAACTTTATCTGCACAACGGCTGGAAGAATGATTTATGGAAAATGGAATGCGATGGCGAGATCCGCATTCTGACGGGATTTTCCAACGACCCATTGGTGAAGCAAAGCTATCCCAACTGGCTTGGAAACGGCTCTCCCTTAGGAATAGCCGGCACCAACGCGAAACAAACCGGTATGCCGGGTATTTGCAGCACTGCATCCACTCAGTTGGGTTCCAGTGCCTATACGATTGTACAAACCTTTGGACATACCAAAAATGATTTCACCCTGCAACTCAGTGATGCCGGCGGCAATGTCAATGATACCTGCAACCGCAGCTGGTCTATTCAACGACTAACTTTATCGGTATTTCATAATTGATGATTGACCGGAGCTAAGAACCGTAATGGCATGACAAAAAACTTCCTCTATACGGTACTGCTGTCGCTGGTAAACCTGCTATTCCCCTTGCTGAGTTTCCCCTACGCTTCTCATATCCTGGGTCCGGAGGGTATCGGGTCGGTGCAAATGGCTGTATCGCTGGGACAATATTTTGCGCTGTTCGCAGCGCTGGGCATTCCCATATATGGTATCACTGAAATCGCCCGCCACCGGGATAATCCCGAACAATTGGCCCGATCTTTCAGCGAACTTTCGGTGATCTTCTTCGCAGCCAGTTTTCTGCTCTCCATCGTTTACCTGGTTATTATTTCTACTGTACCTTTTTTCCATCAACATTACCGGCTCTTTTTACTTGCAGGAACCCTGGTCTTGCTGAGCTTTAGTTATACGGATTGGTTTTTTTCCGGAATCGAAGCCTTTAAAAGTATCACGCTGCGATCAGTCATCATCAAAGTATTAGCACTGTTATTACTCGTGTTGTTCGTCCGCTCGAAAGGAGACCGGGAGGAATACCTGCTGGTAGTCATTTTTTCTATTCTGGGAAATCAATTGGTCAGTTTACTGATGTGTTTTCAAAAGACCCATTTTACCCGGAAGGGCCTTCAATTGCGGAGACATTTTAAACCTCTGCTATACCTTTTCTCTACGACACTCGCTGCCAGCATTTATACCATGCTCGACACCGTTTTGCTGGGCTTCTTTTCCGATGATCAGTCTGTCGGACTATACGCTGCCGCCATTAAGCTGGTCAAACTCACGATCCCGGTAGTTACCGCTATGGGCGTGATTTTAATTCCGCTGATTACCCGTGAATTTCATCTTAATAATACCGCGGGAATAAAAAAATGGCTGGATCAGTCCTTCCGCTTCCTCCTATTTTTTTCTATTCCGGTTTGTGTCGGACTTACCCTGCTGGCGCCGGAATGTATTCTGCTTTTTTCCGGTCAGCAGTTCTCAGCAGCGATTCCTGTTATGCGCATCGTTGCCTGGCTGCCCCTATTGATCGGACTGGGACATTTCTATTGTTTTCAAATCTTGCTCCCGGCCGGAAAAACTCAATACATCTTTTATTCAGTCTTGACAGGTGCCCTTACTTGTTTATTCCTTAACTGGTTGCTGGTTCCTTCCTTAAAACCCATCGGTGCAGCCATAGCGAATATTGCAACAGAAGCGGTGGTTACCCTTTGCTATGTATATTATATGCGCCGATTCTTCCAACCGGATAGTCCCTGGAAATTTGGCTGGCACTCATTGGTAGGTACCCTACCCTTCTTTCCCATTCTCCTCCTGTTCCGAAGCTGGGAACTGCCGGTCATATTGATGGTTCCTTTAGTAATTATTACTTGCGCCTTAGCATTCTTTGCCGTGCAGTGGTGGGTATTCCGCAATTATTTTTTACTGGATTTTGTACAGCCCCTGAAAGAATGGATGCTGCGCAAGAAAAACCCCCTGCCGGATGAGTACTAAACCTCCTACCCCACTGGCAGTAGTGCTGGCTACCTGTAATGGAGCCCGCTTTCTGGAAGAACAAATTCAGTCTGTTCTGCAACAAACATTGGCACCTGACCTGATCCTCATCTTCGAT
>JBIIRN010000279.1:0-2861 GCA_044341525.1 Sediminibacterium sp.
GTGGCTCGTTTATCTCACTTGCAACAGGGTGAATGTATAGAAGCCATGCAGTTGCTGCAACAACAAGGGAAGATCCGCTATTGGGGCATTTCATTGATAACCTTTGATCCATTTCCGGAAGCAGATTTCATGTTCGAACATTCCTACGGTGACGGATTTCAACTGGTCTTTAACATCATCAATCAACGAGCATTGCCTATTGTTCTCAGAGCAGGTGAAGCCGGCTTCGGGGTGATTGCCAGAATGCCGCTTCAGTTTGGGTTGCTGACAGGCAAGATGAATGCTTCCTCGCAGTTCCCTGCAGATGATCACCGCAGCAGACGGCTGGTACCGGAGTTGATTGCTGCTACACAGGAAATTCTGCAAAATAAAGTCATGCACCTGACAGAAAAATACCAAACCAATCTGGCCGGACTTGCCCTGAGTTACGTACTCAGTTATCCTGAGATTTCAGTAGTGATTCCGGGCATCCGAACGCCCGAACAGGTGTCCGGAAATACTGCTCACCTGGTTCAGTTGGAAGGGGCAGATAAAAAATTCCTGGCAGATCTCTATCAAAGTGACTGGCAGCCGGTAATGGATATGATGCAACAGATCGGATAAATCAATTCGACCTCCTTAATAGTTATGGATGCGGATGGGGCAGTTTCGAGAGGGTATATTTGATTCGTTCTAAAGTAGCTGCTGGGCCAATGATGGCAGCTATATCAAAAACACCCGGACCAAATTTTCCGCCAACCAACATGATTCGTAACGGCAACATTAATTCACCGGGTTTAAGGTCATTGGCAGCTGCCAGTTCCTGAAAGGAACTAGTCAATGCAGCAACGGACCAGTCCTGATTCAATTCCCAGTTTCTGATTAACTCAATAAAGAACATATTTTTTGCATCGTTCCATTTGGGTTGGATAGAAGCTATATCCGGGTCGGAAGGATGCTCAAAAAAGAAAATAGTTTGATCGGAAAAATCAGTCAGCAGGGTACAACGATCTTTTACCAGATCGATGATGGAGTCGAGTACTTCATCGGACGGTAAACTGATTCCTTGTTCCTGAAGTACCTTTTGCACCCGCGGCCGTAAATAAGCAGCTGTTGAGCCTTTGATCCATTCGTGGTTGAACCATTTGGCTTTTTCAAAATCGAAGCGGGCACCTCCCTTGTGCACTCGGCTCATGGAAAATTCTTTGACGAGTTCATTAAGGGGGAATATTTCCCTGTCATTACCGGGGTTCCACCCGAGTAATGACAGCATATTCACAAATGCTTCCGGCAGAAAGCCTTTTTCTTTAAAGCCCCTGGTTGTTTCCCCACTCGCAGGATCGGTCCAGTCCATCGCAAATACCGGAAATCCCAATCGGTCACCATCTCTTTTACTCAGCTTTCCATGCCCATCGGGTTTTAATATCAGGGGTAGGTGTGCCCAGAGTGGCATTTCTTTTTCCCAGCCCAGGTATTTCCACAACAACATATGCACAGGGGCTGAGGGCAGCCATTCTTCGCCGCGGAAGGCATGACTGATTTGCATGAGATAGTCATCTACCACGACGGCCAGGTGATAGGTAGGCATGCCGTCTGCTTTGATGAGTACTTTATCATCTACGTTACCCGTTTCAAAACTGATATCCCCGCGAATCATATCGGTCAGTTGCACGGTTTCATTTTCGGGCATCAGGATACGAATCACATGAGGAGTTCCTGCTGCCAGCAAACGGGCCACTTCATCCGCTGATAGCGTCAGCGAATTTTTCATGGAAAGTCGCGTGCTACGGTCATATTGCGGAGATGGATTGGTATCAGACTTAAATTTTGCGCGCATCTGCTCCAATTCTTCCGGCGTATCAAAAGCATAGTAAGCATGACCTTGCTGTATGAGTTGTTCAGCATAGGGCCGGTACAGTGCCTTGCGTTCGCTCTGGCGATAAGGACCGAAGGGGCCGCCATGTCTCGGACTTTCATCGGGAACCAGTCCGCACCACTCAAGGGTATCGAGGATGTAATCTTCAGCACCCGGTACGAACCTTCCCTGGTCAGTATCTTCAATGCGCAGAATAAAATCACCGCCCTGTTGACGCGCGAAGAGATAATTGAACAATACTGTTCTCACACCCCCCAAGTGAAGACCTCCGGTAGGAGAGGGGGCAAACCGAACCCTTACCTTTTTATTCATGGGGCAAAGATACAATCTTAGATGCAAGGCGGGGGCTGCAAGTAGTGGCTTAGCTGATACCTTATCTTTGCAGGATGTACTTAGTAAAGATGCCCTGGCTGTTACGCAAGTGGTACAGCGGATTTTACTGGAAGTTTCCGGAGAAGGAAAAAATCATGTATCTCACATTTGATGATGGTCCGCATCCATTTGCAACACCCTTTGTATTGGAGCAGTTAAGAAAATATGGTGCGAAAGCCAGTTTTTTTTGTGTAGGAAACAATGTGAAGCAGTATCCGGAATTAATCAAACAAATCATTGAAGAAGGTCATCAATTGGGCAATCATACCATGCACCATGTGAATGGTTGGAAGACAGAGGACGAGGCCTATCTGAAGGATGTGGAGGCCGCAGCGGAATTGATTCCCACCGGATGGTTTCGGCCGCCTTATGGAAGAATTAAGCTGCGACAGTATCATCAGTTAAAGCAGGCGATACCGGGGTTAAAAGTGATGATGTGGGATGTGTTGA
The DNA here is from genome assembly GCA_044341525.1 of Sediminibacterium sp. Taxonomy (GTDB): domain Bacteria; phylum Bacteroidota; class Bacteroidia; order Chitinophagales; family Chitinophagaceae; genus Sediminibacterium. The sequence continues at coordinate 2,678 of JBIIRN010000279.1, forward strand.
GTGCGGATTTTGATCAAAGTCTGACCGGTGAAGTTTGCGCGCGCAATGTGATACAAAATGCAGGACCGGGCTCTGTCGTTGTTTTTCATGACAGTACGCGGGCCTGGGAACGTTTGGAAAAGGCATTGCCTCAGGTATTAGAACATTTCAGTGCGGCCGGCTATGAGTTTCGGGCGTTGCCGGA
>JBIIRN010000280.1:0-2842 GCA_044341525.1 Sediminibacterium sp.
AATGCAATCAAAAACCCTTCCTCGGGCAAACGGGTAACCCAATACATCCATCCAACCCCCCGCAGCACCCGCATACTCAAATAATTCCCTGTTCTCGTAAGAGCGAATCCTGGGCTGCGCCGCCGCGATTCGATCATCCCCCTCCATACCGGCTATCAAAGGCTTTAACCAAACCGGCTCTACCCAAACATCCGTATTCAATAAAACAAAATAATCTGCAGTCACCTCGCGTAGCGCAAGATTATATCCGCCCGCATAACCGGCATTCGTCTTCATCTCTATTATTCTCACCCCCGGAAATTGCTCCCGCACCCATTCAACCGATCCGTCTGTCGAAGCATTATCCGCAACCACCACTTCCAAAGCAGGATAATCAGTGGCCATTACATTCCCTAAAAAACGCTGTAGCCAGTGTTTCCCATTATAATTGAGTAATACTACCGCCACCTGTGCTGCCTGCGACATAATTTACCCTTTAAGAATGGTTCGCTAAACCCCAATTGATCAAATGGCGTACTTCTGTCGGTACTGTTCTCTTCCGCACCGGCGAAGTCTTCCTGCCCAAACGAACAATCACGGTGCGGGTAGAAGGAATAACAATAATGTATTGTCCTAAAATACCTCGGGCATAAAATACCTCGGGATGCTCCGGATCAATCCACCACTGAAAACCATAATAGTCACATGCATTCCCTTCTTTGTCCTTTACACCACACGGAGTTATTGATGCCTTGAAATAATTGCTGTCAATCACTGGCACGCCATTCCAGTTCCCACCCTGTAGCATGAGTTGTCCTACTCTCGCAAAATCACGTGCATTGGTATTAAAACAACAATATGCTTTGATCTTGCCATCGGGCTTATCCACACTCCACAAAGCGGGATGTACTGCCCCCATTGGCTTCCATAATTTTTCTGCTGCATATTCGCTGAGCGGCTTTCCCGTTGCCTTCTCCAGTAATAAACCTAACAACTGGGTATCCCCACTCTTATAATAATGTAATGTACCCGGTTCATTGATCATCTTTACACTCAATGCCGTCTTCTCTACATCATCACCATAATACAATTCCGCCGTTACACTCAGGGGATCCTTATACGACTCATACCAATCTGTACCGCTGCTCATCGTCAACACATGTCGAATGGTTACCTTGCTCTTCTCCCCTTCCTTAAACGCAGGAATAAAGTCACCAATGGGCTGGTCTACTGATTGAATCTTTCCTTCCCGCAAAGCGGCACCTATTAATAAACTGGTGATACTTTTTGCAACAGAGAAGGATCCGGACAAAGAACTGTCACTATACCCATCCTTGTATTGTTCAAAGCGAAGCGAATCTCCCTGGATCTTCACAACCGCCACTGTCTGCAATTCATTTAATAATTGTTGGGTGCTGTCGGGTAAACTTTCCTTGCCATAATTCGCTCCCACCGGCCAGGGCTGTGGGGTAGCATTGGCAACCATTCGGTTGTCGAAAAATTGATAGTCATCAATATCGGAAAGACTCCGCATAGTAACAATGTGCCGGGCACCGGCAAAGAGATAAGTTTTTCCACTCATCAAAGCATATACTGCCACCCCTGCAATTAACAATACCAGGAGCAATAACAATCGTTTGATCCATTTCATCGGAAGCTGATTTGATTAAAAATTGTACTGGTAAAAGTAATTGATTAACTTCGTGGCACAAGCAGTTAATTATGTCTTTTCTCGGTCGTAACCTGGATTTTCTTGACCATCCCTTGCGGGGTTGATTTTTACGGAACTGCTTTTCTATTATTTATCTACTAAAATACTGTTATGTCTACTGTATCCCTATCGGATCGTACCCTTGATTATATACAACTGGAAGAAAAACATGGAGCCCATAATTATCATCCTTTGCCCGTAGTGCTGGAAAGAGGCCTGGGCGTGCATCTCTGGGATGTGGATGGAAAGCAATACCTCGATTTTCTGAGTGGCTACTCTGCGGTCAATCAGGGGCATTGTCACCCGGCTATCATTGCTGCTTTACAAGAACAGGCCTCCCGACTTACTTTGACTTCCCGGGCTTTCCACCATAACCTATTAGGCCAATACGAGGCCTATGTTACACAGCTGTTTGGCTATGATAAAGTATTGCCGATGAATACCGGTGTTGAAGGCGGTGAAACAGCCATCAAACTGGCCCGGCGCTGGGCCTACACGAAAAAGGGTGTACCCGATAACCAGGCGGTAATTGTTTTTGTGGAAGGAAATTTCTGGGGGCGCACTCTCGCTGCCATCTCCTCCTCCAATGACCCAAGTAGTTATGCCGGATTTGGTCCCTACATGCCGGGATTTATTTCTGTTCCTTATAATGACCTGGGCTCTTTGGAAAAAGCCCTGCAGAACCCAAATGTAGCGGGATTCATGTTCGAACCTATTCAGGGTGAAGCGGGCGTAGTCATTCCCGATGAAGGATATATCCGAGGCATTCGGGCACTTTGCGATCAATACCGGGTTTTAATGATTGCAGATGAAATACAGACGGGACTAGGCCGGACGGGTAAAATGCTGGCTTGTGACCATGAGGGTGTTCGTCCGGACATATTGATTTTGGGGAAGGCACTGAGTGGAGGAACCATGCCTGTATCAGCAGTGTTGGCTGATGATCCTATCATGCTGAACATTCGCCCCGGTGAACATGGTTCCACCTACGGGGGAAATCCGCTTGCTTGTGCGGTAGCCATGCGTTCGCTGGAAGTATTGGTGGAAGAAAACATGATGGAAAATGCCGAGAAGCAGGGTAAGTTTTTTCGTCAGCAACTGACTGAACTAAATTCACCTTTGATCAAAACGATACGGGGTAAAGGTTTGCTG
>JBIIRN010000048.1:0-10452 GCA_044341525.1 Sediminibacterium sp.
CAACAAATACCCACTTTGATTATGTTCAACGGAGCGATGCCCGGCAATTAAAAATCGGATATGCAAAAAATTATTTCGACCGAATCAGAGACACCACTCGCAGCGAATGGCAAGTGCTCCGATCTTTTCGGGAAGCGGGCTTCTCTCTTATTCCGGTAGATTTTCCCGACAGCGCGGTGTATCCTTTTAATATAATGGATGTAGTGATCAGCGCAGAGGCAGCCGCTGCCTTTGACGAATTCACCCGCAACAACATAGACGACGAAATGACAAAACAAGGGAAGTACGACTGGCCCAATTCTTTCAGGGTCTCGAGATTGATGACAGCGGTGGAATACATCAACGCCAACCGTCATCGCTATCTCCTGATGCAAAAAGTGAATGAACTAATGAATACGGTCGATGTGGTAATTTGTCCGACCCGCGGCAGCGGCAACCAAAGCGCCATCACCAATCTTACCGGCCACCCGGCCGTATGTGTACCAACCGGATTTGATTCCCGCAGTAAACTTCCTACGAGCATTACGTTTATTGGACAATTATATGAAGAAGGAAAATTACTATCAGCAGTTGAAGCCTATCAATCGCTCACCAGCTGGCATTTGCAACATCCGGAATGGGTAAAGCAATAAAGACATTAGCAAATGAAAAAAAGCACACTACTACCGCTGCTGGGAATATTACGAGAAAACGATGCGATCCGATCTTGTATCATTGGCTGCAATTAACAATAACTTATTTGCTGCAGAGCAGGAGCGGCTAACCGAAGCGGTATTACCACGCAGGGGCTGGTGAAGTAGGTGGGACGAAAAAAAAACAATAATGAAAAAGTTGATATTTAATCTTTTATCGGGCATTGCGCTGATGGTTTTTAATGCCGAAGCAAATGGGCAGGAACGGCCAACCAAGCCAGATGAACTTTATAAAATTCCCGGAACCCGTTATGCACTTGTTTTACCAAATCGGGCATTTAAAAAACAATCCTATGGAATTGTGATAAAAAACGAACAAACCGGGTCAGGGATTGCTGTTGTTACAGAAGTTCCCAGCCCATTTGATTCCTCGGCGGCATTGTTCTTAAATGAAAAGCAATTTAGGAATGACACAATCCTTTCGAAATCAGACTATATAGAAAACGGCTATAAGTTAAGAATTTTAAAACTTCAAAAACGAGAAATCTCGGCCAGCAATGGTCTTCAAAATACAAAACAGCTTCAGTGGATGATGGTATATGGAAATGATTCTTTATCGATTTTTTTGGGAGCGTTTTGCAAAGATTCAGCTGGTTCTGAAAAGGATGAAATAGAAAGGTCGTTGCGTTCTTTTGTTTATTTAAACGACGGCCCGATTGATATAAGCGATGCGCTCGACTTCACTGTAAACACAAAAAATACGGATCTTTTTTTGGCTGATATTGTTTGGCAAAACGGGGCCCTGTATAATTCAAGTAAACAGCCCTTTGGTTCAAGCGCTAATGATAGTATTACAGTAATGATATTGCCGATGCCGGTTCCGGGTGACTGGGAAAACCGAAAAGAATTATTACAACGGAAAATTGATTTAGCTTCTAAGGCAGATTCTCTAAAATTAATCGATCAAAGAGACTGGACGATAAATGGAACGCAGGCCTTTGAGGCGATTACCTCCAGCCAAAAAAAAGGAGTTGTTTGGGTAAACTACGAAACCCGAATTTATTTAAAAGAGAAACATTATTTAATACAGGGGAGCTCAAGCAAGGACATAGAAAAAAGCATACTAATTTTCAGAAAATTGGCGGCTTCCTTTAAGTTAAAGTAGATATACTGGTAAGTTGGCCCAAATCTTAATTTAAATGGCCCAAGCAAGTCTTAACTACTTAAAATCAGGTTACATTCAGGCAAAGTTGAAAAATGTTGCGACTATTTAATTAAAAATCAACCTGCAGCAAATCAGATTATTTACCAAATGCTCTATCTTCCTTATACTAAATTTTTAATACCAACCTTACATCTATACATGAAGCGTTTTTTACTACTATTAATCAGCGCCGTTTGTTGCAATTTATTACAGGGACAAGACTTCTCCTTATACGAAAAAAAAACATTGATTTCCGGTGGCGACACGCTTCAGTATAGGATAGCTTATCCAGTTAATTACCGAGTGGATAAAGCGTATCCACTCATTGTTTTTTTACATGGTTCGGGAGAACGCGGCAATGACAACGAATTGCAACTCAAACACGGAGGAAAGCTTTTTGCTCGCGAAGACATTCGCAATAACCACACGGCTATTGTTATTTTCCCACAATGCCCTAAAGACAGCGCCTGGTCTAGATTCAAGCGAGGTAAGAAAATAAACGAGTGGATATATGACGCAAACCCTACGGCAACAACACCTGCCTTGCTCGTAAAAAAATTAATGGACAGCCTGATCTTAAACGGCATCGCTCAGCGCAATAAAATTTATATCGGCGGACTTTCCCTGGGGGGAATGGGTACTTATGACATGCTCGCTCGTTATCCCGGATATTTTGCAGCAGCATTTCCCATCTGCGGAGCAACCGATGTAAATGCCTTTCTTACAAAAGCGGCCCCTGTTCCTATGTGGATGTTCCATGGCGCAGACGATGTGGTGGTGCCCCCCACCTTTAATCGGGAACTGTATAAAGGACTTATGGAAAAAGGAGCACGCAAGGTGAAATACACGGAATATCCGGGAGTGAATCACAACAGCTGGGATAACGCATTTGCAGAACCCGAGTTGCTTTCCTGGTTGATGTCGAACAAAAAGAAAAAAAATCCGCACTGGTAATAGATATGTTTCGTCTACTGATTCTTCTGTGTTTATTCTTGATGGCCTGTGGTCCCCGAACCAAAAATTCTGACCAGCCACACGTTTTGATACAAACCACTTTTGGAGATATTGAACTTGAATTATATGCGAAACAGGCACCACAGACCGTAAAGGCCTTTTTGAAATATGTTGAATCGGGGTATTATAAGAACAGCCAATTTTATCGGGTACTAACTATTGACAACCAGCCCAGCAATGCACCCAAAACAGAGTTGATACAAGGCGGCTTCTGGAAAACCAACTATGAGCTGGCTTCTACACTGAAGGGAATTCCGCATGAGAGTACAGAAACGACGGGCATCGAGCACAAAGACGGAACCATCTCCCTTGCCCGCGGCGCACCCGGCACGGCCGCTTCAGAGTTTTTCATTTGCATCGGTCGGCAGAAAGGATTAGACGCCGGGGGCGAGAACATTGCCGACAGACAGGGCTTTGCAGCATTTGGACGGGTAGTGAAAGGAATGTCGGTGGTGAGAAAAATTTATCGGCAGCGGGAATCAGAGCAATACTTTCGCCCTCCGGTACCTATTAACAACATAGTTTTGCAGTAGGAAGCAGTCCTTCTCTTTCTTTATTCATGCCATTTACGCTTCACACCGAATATCAGCCCGCAGGAGATCAGCCCGGAGCCATCCAACAATTGGTGGAAGGGGTTAACGGCGGTGAGCGATACCAAACTTTATTGGGCGTAACCGGTAGTGGAAAAACCTTCACAATAGCAAATGTTATCGAGCAAACCCAGCGACCTACCCTGGTACTGACCCACAACAAAACCCTGGTGGCACAGCTATACGGAGAATTCAAACAATTTTTTCCCGACAATGCAGTGGGCTACTTCGTTAGCTATTATGATTATTATCAACCGGAAGCCTATATGCCGGTGAGCGATGTCTATATAGAGAAAGATTTAAGTATCAATGAAGAGCTCGACAAGCTCCGCTTGCAAGCAACCTCGCAGCTGTTGAGTGGCCGAAGAGACATTATCGTTGTTGCCAGCGTTAGCTGTATTTACGGCATGGGTAACCCCACCGAATATGCCAATGGAATCATCAGATTGGAACGCGGACAAACCATCTCCCGCCAGGGATTTTTACATGCGCTGGTGAACTCTCTGTATAATCGAACGCAAGGTGATTTTACCCGCGGTACTTTTCGGGTGAAAGGCGATACAGTAGACATCAACCTACCCTACGTTGATTTTGGCTATCGAATAACATTTTTCGGTGACGAAATCGAGTCCATTGAGAGTATAGATACCAATACAGGAAAAAGAATGGAGACAATGGAGCATGCCGCCATCTTTCCTGCTACTATTTACCTCGCCCCCAAAGAAATGATTGTGCAGGTCATGCACGAGATACAGGATGAGATGATGGCACAGATTGAATATTTTTCCTCACAAGGAAAATTTGTAGAAGCGCAGCGGCTAAAAGAAAGGGTGGAGTATGACCTGGAAATGATTCGCGAACTTGGATATTGTAATGGAATCGAAAACTATTCCCGCTTCTTTGACCGCAGACAACCCGGTACAAGACCCTTTTGCCTGCTCGATTATTTTCCGTCTGATTTTCTCTGTGTAATTGATGAAAGCCATCAAACCATTCCACAGGTAGCCGGGATGTATGGAGGCGATCGAAGCAGAAAGCTGGTGCTGGTTGATTATGGATTTCGTTTGCCGAGCGCACTCGACAACCGACCGCTTAATTTCAATGAATTTGAGTCAATCACCGGCCAAACTATTTTTGTCAGCGCAACACCCGGAGATTATGAATTACAAAAAACCGGAGGAGTAGTCATTGAACAAATTGTGCGTCCAACCGGATTGTTGGATCCGCCCATTGAGGTGCGTCCCAGCATTAACCAGATTGATGACCTCCTGGAAGAAATTGATCAAACGGTTAAAAAAGGATACCGTGTATTGGTAACTACGCTCACCAAACGGATGGCAGAAGAGATGGACAAATATCTGGGCAGGATTAAGATTCGTTCGAAATACATTCACAGCGATGTTGACACGCTTGAAAGAGTAGAAATTTTACAGCAATTAAGATTGGGCGAGATCGACGTTTTGGTTGGCGTGAATTTGTTGCGGGAAGGACTTGATCTTCCGGAGGTGGCACTGGTAGCAATTTTAGATGCAGACAAGGAAGGGTTTTTGCGCAATGAAAAATCGCTGACCCAAACGGCAGGCCGCGCTGCGCGCAATGTCGAGGGCCGGGTTATTTTTTATGCCGATAAGGTCACAGAGAGCATGCAAAGAACCATGGATGAAACGCGGCGCCGCAGAGAGAAGCAGATGGCCTTTAACCAGGAACACGACATCACGCCACGAACCGTTCAAAAGAGCATTGATCAGATTCGGGCACAGGGTTCTGTATTAGACATCAAAGGATATGATCCTTCCCGACCCTATGCTTTGCAACAGGAAGAGCAGCTGGTCAATATCGCAGCCGATGAACAGCTAAGCTATACCACCATACCTCAAATTGAAAAAGCAATAGCCCAAACCAAGAAGCAAATGGAAAAAGCCGCCCGGGACATGGACTTTATAGAAGCAGCCCGCTTACGCGACGAAATGTTCCGCTTGCAGAAAGAGCGTGAAAAAATGGTGGGCTAAAAAGCAAGAGCAGTAGCTTCACCAATCTCTCTTACTGAATATTGCTCAATTCCTGCTTGAGTTTACCCCACCTGCTTTGTAGAACCCCTAACGCTTCCAGACTTTCTTTTAATGCTTCCATAGATTGCCGGGTAGGCATGCGGTCCGCTTCCTGCCAAATACCTCCGATGGTCGCGAGCCGGCTTTCCAGCGTGGCGAATCCGGGTTGATTGGTGGCGGGAACCCGACCCCTCCGCCCGCCAGCTCCTTCTATTTCTTGCAACTGGTTTTCCAACAGCGCTAATTTTTCTTTGTCCGGCCTATCGGTTGACATCCATTCCTTGATCTGCTTTTTAAGGACGCCTATCTCCTTCAGGGCAGACAAGGCAGATTCTCTTGCCTGATAGCAGGTAAGGGAAGCATTATGAAGCTGCGTTAGTTGTTCTTGCGTAAGCGTTACCCGCGGATCCATTTTAATGAGTAAGGGTTGTGAGTAAGCCTTCCCATTCACGATCAGGGTTATTGTATAGTTTCCCGGCAACACCCAGGGAGAAGCGGTTTCCGGTGCTGTATTCTGATAAACAGCAGCAATAGGATATGACACATTCGTTTCTAACGGAGCATACCGGAGATCCCATACAAAACGATGGGTCCCCCTTTCTCCCGATAGCTTTTCCTGTGGCCGAATCCAGTAAGTTGGAATATTTAAATCGCCAGGCAGGGTATATCCTGCATCCTTGCTGCTAAAACGGCGAATAATTTTACCCGAGGCATCAGCAATTTCCAACATCACTTCTCCTGAAGCCGGTTGTTGCAAATAGTAATGAATCGCAGCACCATCCGGTGGATTTTCTCCGGCAGGCTCTTCCTGTGGAAAGGGAGTATCCGTATACATGTTCCATCTTACCCGCCAGGTTGTAGCGGGTTGATAGAGTATCGCTTCGCCGCGTGCCAGGTTCTCCGTTAATTGTCGCAGTGGATTAATGCCGTCTAATATCCAGAAGCTTCTGCCATGTGTTCCCACCACCAAATCATCATCTTTGATTACCAGATCTCTGATAGAGGTTGCCGGCATGTTCAGTCGGAGTGATTGCCAGTGCTCTCCATCATCAAAGGAAACATAAACAGCATTTTCTGAACCGGCGAAGAGCAAGCCCTTTCTGGTGGGATCTTCGCGAACCGCATTGATGGGCTCATTGTCTGGCAGACCCCGCGTAATGAGTTGCCAGGTTTTTCCACCATCGGCCGTTTTATAAATATAAGGGCGCATATCGCTGCATCGGATTCTGTTCACTGCAGCGTACGCGCCCTGTGGATTAAAGTGACTCGCTTCCATCAGAGAGATTTTACTCCAGGAAGTTATTTCGGGAGGAGTTACATTTTTCCAGTTCTTTCCACCATCATTGGTCACCTGAATATATCCGTCATCTGTTCCTACCCAGAGGGTATTCATGCTTTTGAAAGAGGGAGCAACTGTATAAATCACGCCTCTTCTCGGCATCTTTTTCATTTCTTCGGTTGAATAGATCCCAACACTGGCGGGAATATCCCAGGATTCTCTGGTAAGGTCGGGACTAATAACATCCCAGCTGTTTCCTTCATTATTCGTTTTGAACAATACATTGCCAGCAAAGTAGAGGGTCTTAGGATCAATGGGTGAGAATAAGACCGGAGCGGTGCGCAGAAAACGATATTTGCCCGACCGAACTGCTTCCGGAGCAATATTTTGAACCTGACCCGTTCTTTTATCGAAGCGCGTAATTTTTCCGCCATAGATTATATTTGGATTGAGTGGATCGGCTGCCACGTAGCCATATTCTTCCACACCTACCGGATGAAATTCGCGTGCAGTGATTTGTCCGTCATTGCCACGTGATGCCACACAGGCAGAGCCGCTTTCCTGTTGTCCACCATATACGTTATAAGGAAAATCGTTATCGGTGCTTACATGATAAAACTGGGCAGTGGGTTGATTATACCAGGAGGAAAAAGTTTCTCCGCCATTCACAGTAATGATCGCCCCCTGGTCAACCGCAAATAACATGATTCTTGGATTTGTCGGATGAATCCAGATGCGGTGATAATCGTCGCCACCCGGTGCCCCTCGAAACGCACTCCAGTTTTTTCCTCCATCTACAGACTTCCAGGTAACTACATTGGCGGTGTAAACTATATCTGCGTTGGTGGGATCTGCTTTTACTTCTGCAAAATCACTTCCTCTTCCCCAGAGTCTGGCGTCTTTATTGATGTTGGTCCAGCTTTCGCCCGCATCGTCGCTTCGATAAATCCCGCCGTTTTCTCCCGCGTCAACGGTAGCATAAAGTCGGTTGCTGTTGGAAGGCGCAATGCAAAAACCGATTCTTCCCAATCCCTGTGCCGGAGTGGGCAAACCTTTGGTAAGTTTTTTCCAGGTTTTTCCACCATCGGTGGACTTGAATAATCCGCTTTCAGGTCCGTTCCATGCCCCGTTTTCCCAGGGCCCTTGTCTGCCGGCCCAGAGATCAGCATATAAAATGTTTGGGTTGTTGGGATCAAAACTTACCTGGGTAGCACCTGTATTTTCGTCAATATATAATACCCTTTCCCAATTATTTCCACCATCGAGCGAACGAAAAACGCCCCGCTCGGTGTTGGGCCCATAGGGATGACCCAAAACGGCCACAAATATTCTGTTGTCGTTGGTGGGGTCAATAATGATATTGCCAATTTGTTGGCCATTACTCAACCCCATGTTTTTCCAGGTCTTTCCGCCGTCGAGTGATTTATAAACGCCATTGCCGATAGACAGGTCGGGGCGCTGAAGCCCTTCACCACATGCTACCATTACCAGGTTGGGATTGGAAGCAGAGACGGTAACATCGCCCACCGAACCGGTGCTTTCTTTATCGAAGATCGGCTTCCAGGTTCTTCCATAGTCGGTTGTTTTCCAAACGCCGCCATTGTTGACACCGATGTAAAACACACCGGGCTGTGCAGGAACACCAACGGCTCCTACGGTTCTTCCGCCCCGAAAGGGGCCTATCATGCGCCAGCGTAGACTATTGAAAAGTTGCGGAGAAAAGCTTTGCGCAAGCAACTGCACACATAGAAGCAATGCCAACAATGGCAGGAATATTTTTTTCATGGCAAACGATTATTGTGGAGGAACGATTAAAGTTTATCATACAAGGCCCGCAACTTTTCGCGGGTCATTATTTTTTCCCAATCGGGTCCGAGTGCATTTTCCCAAAGCGGCTTCATGCCCAAAGACACGTCTATCATTTTATTGAAATTGTCTTCGCTGAGTCCGGCACAAATACCTGTAGGAATTTCAATCTTGTTTTTTTCTACCATGTATTTGAACTCTTTCACACCGGCCGGATAATATGCTTCGAGGTGATTCATTACAATGCAGTTGCCGATACCATGCTTGGTTCCCAGCAGATAGCTGAGTCCATAGCTCACAGCATGTGCTACCCCCACTTGAGAGTAGGCAATGCTCATACCTCCGGCATACGAAGCCATCATCAATTGGTCATCACAGGCGTCGGTCCATTCATCGCTTTGTACAAAAACTTTCCGACAGAGTTCCAGTGCTTTTTCTCCATAGCTTTTGCTGAACTCATTGAGATAGGTTCCTTCCAGACTTTCAATGCAATGGATGTAGCAGTCCATTCCGGTGTAAAAACGTTGGTTCGCCGGCGCATTTTTGGTGAGCTCGGGGTCTAATACAATTTGATCAAAGGGCGTGAAATCACTGTTCATTCCAAGCTTGCGCGTTGGGCCGGTAAGAACAGTGGTGCGGCTTACTTCAGCACCCGTACCACTGAGGGTAGGAATACCGACCTTATAAACACCTGGAAACTTTACCAAATCCCAGCCCTGGTAATCTGCCGAGCTGCCCGGATTGTTCATCATCAGTGAAACGGCTTTTGCCAGGTCGAGGGTTGAGCCCCCTCCAATACCGATGATGCCGCTTACGGTGCCATGTTTTGCTTTCAGGTCTTGCGCCAGCTTGTCTACGTAGGTGGTCTTCGGTTCGTAGGTAACATCAACCAAGATCAATTCATCATTTCCCCGGAGCGGAATGCGATCGCAGAGGGGATGTCCTGAAAAAAAATGATCGACCAGAAAAATCATGGGAGCATCTTTTTTCCTGTGAGGCGCCAGTATGCTGTCGAGTTGGTTCAGGCTTCCGCGTCCATAGATTACGTAACCCACCATTTTAAAATTCCTGAAAGTAGGAGGCATAAGAAAAAAATTATTTTTCAAAGATACTACAATCGGTGGCCGGCTTACCGCTGAGTCATATCTGTTTGCATCAACTTTTTTTCCAGCTCTTCCAGGGATACGCCCTTGGTTTCGGGAACGCGGGTCATTACCCAAATGAGTTGCAGCACCATCATCGCTGCAAAGAAAGCGAAGATAGGCCAGGGGTCGTCTTTGAAAATACCTTCTTTCTTATCTAAAAAAACCGGCGTCACCAGCGTTATAATAGCAGCGAAGATCCAGTGGATGCTGGCGCCAAACGACTGTCCCGCACTTCGGATGCGGGTAGGAAAGATTTCAGAGAGAAATACCCAGATCACCGCACCTTGTCCTACAGCATGTGCAGCAATGAACATCAGGAGAAAGGTCATCAGAAAAATCGGTCCTGCTTCGGAATAAAAAGCGTAAGCCACCATGGAAAGACTGACGATATAACCCAGTGAGCCAATGAGGAGCAACGTTTTTCTTCCCAGACGGTCAATCAGGAACAAGCCGACGAAAGTGAAAAGTAAGTTTGTGCTGCCAATGGCGATGGAATTAAACAGCGACTCCTGTGCTGCCAGTCCGGCTTGTTCGAGAATCTCGGGAGCATAGTAAAGAATAAAATTGATGCCGGAGAGCTGATTAAAAAACGCAATTAAAAAGGCGAGACCTACCAGGCGGCTGTTTTTTTTGTTGAATAATTCTGCTGACCTGCCTGCCTGCTCTTCGTTATCAGGACTTGCCAGCATGGAGGCCACCGCGGCTTCGACGTCTGTTACGCCCGACTTGAGAAG
>JBIIRN010000281.1:0-2823 GCA_044341525.1 Sediminibacterium sp.
CGCGCTCATTATCAGCAATTTTCTTGCCGGTGAGGTGTTCGATCTGGCTGATGATGTGGGCATTCATATTTTCAGTGAAGCGTTTTTCCATTCTTCCATAACGAACATGGCTCAGGTTTTTCAACCACTCAAAATAAGACACCGTTACACCACCGGCGTTCAGGTACATATCGGGGATTACTACAACCCCTTTCTTAACTAGAATCTCATCTGCTTCAGGCGTCAGCGGTCCATTCGCCGCCTCACCGATCATTTTTGCCTGAATGCGGGGTGCGTTGTCTTTATTGATTACATTTTCCAGTGCTGCAGGAATCAGGATATCACAGGGAAGTTCCAGCGCTTTAGAACTATCGGCAATATTGGTAGCTCCGGGGAAGTTTAGGATGGAACCGGTGGCTTTTCTGTGCTGGAATACTTCTTCCTCATTCAAACCATTTTCATTCATGATAGCCCCTTCATATTCTGCAATCGCAATTACTTTAGAACCATTTTCCCGGAAAAATTTAGCAGAATGATAGCCCACATTACCCAATCCCTGCACAACGATGCGTTTACCTGCTACACCAAGGCTGAGGCCCAGTTTGCCCATCACATCCGGCATATTACAAACTTCACGAACACCATAGAAAACACCTAAGCCGGTCGCTTCTTTTCTTCCACGCACACCACCCTGAGATACGGGCTTTCCTGTAACACATCCTGCAGCATCAATTTCGCCGGGTTTCAAAGAAGAATAAGTGTCAACGATCCAGGCCATCTCACGCTCACCGGTTCCGTAATCCGGAGCGGGAACATCAATACCGGGGCCGATGAAGTTTTTCTTCACCAACTCACTGGTATAACGACGGGTAATTTTTTCCAGTTCATAAACACTGTATTGACGGGGATTAATTTTAATACCGCCCTTACCACCACCGAAGGGAACATTTACAATCGCACATTTATAGGTCATGAGGGAAGCGAGTGCCATTACTTCATCCTGGTTAACGGCTTCACTGAAGCGAATACCTCCTTTACAGGGAGATTTGTGCTGGGAATGTTGCACCCGATAGGCCTCAATCACTTCAATACGACCATCGTCCATCTTAACGGGGAAATGCATGCTATAAATGCTGTTACACGCTTTAATCTGTTCCAGCAGACCTTTGTCCCATTTGGTAAATTGTGCTGCTTTGTCAAAGCTTTGTTCAACGCTGTGAAAAAAGCTGTAATTGGAATGATTTGACATACTTCGATTTTTTTGGGGTTTATACAGATAGGAAACATGAACCGGGGCTCGGCAGGTTCCTGTATCATTTCTTTTTTTCGAGTTGGCTGATTTTTTTATCAAGCGAAACCAGGTAAAATAAAGTACCGGCGAGTATTGTAATCACCACCGCTACCACCACACCCAATTTACCATTAGAGGTAAACATATTTTCCGGGGTGGGGGAATTCTCTTGAGAGAAAGCGATGATTGAAAACAGACAGAGGAAGGAAGCAATAAATAGTTTTTTAAAATTTTGCATGTCTTGATTTTAAAAAGATAATAAACGAACCCTGATGCGAAGGGTAGCTATCCATACACCCAACAGGGTCCATCCCAGGAAAGCAGGATACATCACCATCCGCATGGATGCAGTGGTGTCTCGAGGATTGAGTCCGGGATTACCCTCACTGCCCATACCGCCCGGATGCAAACTTTCAGTTAGCCGGGGAAGAATCCAGATGGTAGGAAACAACATGAAAAAGGCGAATACATTAAATACCGCACTGATGCGGGCTTGCTTTTCTTCATCCTGCACACTTCCCTTCAGAACAAAATAGGCGAAATACATCAGCACAGCAATGGCGGCTCCATTTTGCTTCACATCTCCACTCCATGCCTTTCCCCACTGAAAGTGGGCCCAGATCATTCCGGTCAGCAATCCAAGCACACCAAATACAACACCGGTTCTTGCAAATTCAGTTGCCCTGATATCATCCGCAGGCCGGAGCTGACGCAAATAACGAATAGAATAATAAACGGAAACCGTAAAGAAAACCATCATCCCAATCCACATGGGAACATGAAAAAAGAGATTGCGAATAGTTTGCTTGAGGGGAACCCCGGGTGGGTCGGGCACTTCCACGAAAAAACCATAGCTACAGGTGTAGAGCAGCAACAAAATGCAGAGGGCTTTCCACCAGTTTTTTTGCATCATGACCAGCTTTTACGAAGAACAATCGTCTTATAAAACTAACGATTGTGAGTGCAAAAGTAAGCTAAAGAAAGTCAAGTTGGATAGGTGAAACTAAAATTAACCGAATACAAATGCTGCGATGTGGTCGATGGGGGTCATAAAATCTAACCGGACCTCCCGATAAGGCAATTTGGATGTAACTCGCTGATTATGAATATATTTTGAAAAGACATCCAAATTACCTACCTTTGCCCGCTTCAAAAAGTCATGCCGTAACATGAGATGAGCAGTCTCCAAATGCTCATTACCAAAAGAAAACAACCATGAAATTATCCCAGTTCAAATTTGACCTTCCGCTTAACCTGATTGCGCAAAACCCGACGAAAAAAAGAGAAGACAGCCGCCTGCTGGTGGTAGACCGCAGAACGGGTCATATGGAGAATCGCCATTTCCGGGACATCCTTGATTATTATGATGACAAAGATGTATTCGTAGTCAACAACACCAAGGTGTTTCCTGCCAGGATGTATGGAAGGAAAGAAAAGACCGGAGCCAAAATCGAAGTATTTCTTTTGCGTGAACTGAATAAACCCAATCGTTTGTGGGATGTGGTGGTAGATCCTGCCCGTAAAATCAGGGTAGGTAATAAATTATACTTTGG
>JBIIRN010000049.1:0-10404 GCA_044341525.1 Sediminibacterium sp.
TCCGATTTTTTACCGAAAAAATCAGGGTCAGATAGCAACTTACACCATCGATAAAATTCCGGAAACTGACCCCATTCAATTACTCGATGGAGCTGCATATGGAAGCATCCGATATAAAATATCAGAACAAGTTACCGGTTGGCTGGGAGCCCGAATACAGAAAACCTGGTTTATGAATAAGGTATCGGAAAATCTGGTGGTCAATGAAGAAATTATTCCCTTGTTTGTTAGTTACAGGCCATTGAATATCGGACTTACCGGACAGCGGCCGAAACTCAGATGGGATTTTAATCCAAAAGCAGCGATAGAATGGAAAGGCCCGGGGGGATTAACCTGGCAGTCTGCTATCGCCCTGCAATCCGGTAGACTACCTGTTGTCTGGCCTGTTTCTCTTTACGCCAATAATGGCGATCAGACACGTGGTTTCATGACGGGGGGTAGCGGATTGGGAAGATTCAGGTTGTTGCCTAACTGGGCATCCGCTGCCGGTATCAATCAGTTACCCGCAGCGGCCAATCAAATTCCTTTGCACCTCATGTCAACAACCATGAGTTTACCCTCCCAGCTGAGATTCCACAATAAGTTGATCATGAGGAGGGGTCGGCAAACCTGGTACGCAGAATGTCTGATCACCCGACAGTTGCAAGAGCCCCGTTTTACTCAATTGAATTTATTACCCTCGCAAAGAATTTCTCCCGGTGCAGGGGGCAGAAAAGTATATACACTGATGAATAATGCTGCCCTGCCATTGCCAGGAGGGGCCACACACCCTTTCAATTCCTCTATTTTATTATCGAGTCTAAGTAATTCAGGTGCCGGCAGCACTGTTTGGAAAGTTGGAGGAATGATACGCATCAGCGAACAGAGCGAAATGGAATGGAGTTATGCGAATAACAATACCCTATCCTGGCAGGATGCAACGGGAAGCTTATTCAGCAGCGTCTGGCAACAAACCGAAACCGTTCAGGGTAAAAATGATCCCGAACTATCCCCGAGTGAATTTGGAAACCGGGAAAAATGGGTGGTTGGTTTTCGAACCGGAAAAAAAACAAAGGATAATAGGTTGGGCTGGACGTTGAGCATGATTTGGATCGGACAAAGTGGTGATCGGTATAGCTATGTTTATACAGGGAATAGTCTCGTAAGAGACAATGGGGTCAATGGTTTCAACGAATTAATGTATGTGCCTACCCGTGAGGAAGTGATGTCGATGGAGTGGCTCCCCTTTCATAATGGAATACGACCCATCCCTGCAGCCGATCAGGCTGAAGCGATGGAACAATGGATACAAACCCAACCCTACTTGATGAAAAGGCGGGGAAGTTTTGCCCAAAGAAATGGGGCGGAATTACCTTTCAACTGGCAGTGCGACTTGAAATTTGAGCAACGCATACCCTTTGTCTGGTTGGGACAAAAGGGAACCATCAGTTTTACATTGGAATGTTTCAACCTGGCAGCCCTGCTTTTTCCAGGAGGGGGGCAAAAATGGATAATGCCTGATGGGCGCTATCCGGGTATCCGTTTTATGGGATATCGGGATGAAAATTCTCTGACTCCGGTCTTTCAGTGTGACCCGGAACAACTGTTTCGCAGCCCACAAAGAGAAACAATTAGTTTTTCTACCGGAAAACTCTCTCGATGGCTCATACAACCCGGCTTAAAAATTATCCTCCATTAAAATATATATATTATATACTTTAAATATGATATTTTTTTATCCGTCGCCACACTAAATGGGCCTAATCTGTTGCAAAAAAGCAGGATGCTTATCACCAAATAATTAACAAATTGGGGAGATGGTTAAATTATTTTAACATTAAATCGCCCTACGGGCGCTGAAAACCCCATTTTAGCTGCATATTTGCATTTCTAAAACTAGCAATTTATGCGAATCGTAAAAAATTTGACCATTTGGTTGTCTGCTTTACTCGTGTCAGCTACCGCAATGGCACAAGTTACAACAGGTACCATAACCGGTTATGTAAGAGACCTAAAAGGAGCCGGTTTGACCGGAGCTTCTATTGAAGTTCTCCACGAACCATCTGGTTCTAAGTACAAATCAGTTTCTACTTCTGCCGGTAAGTACACTGTACCCGGTTTACGTGTTGGCGGACCTTACAAGGTTACCATCACCTATGTTGGTCTGAAAACAGAAGTAATCACTGACATTACCATACAATTGGGTGATCCCTCAGTTATTGATGTAACCTTGAATGATCTCACCACTGAGTTGAAAGAGGTAACCGTGACAGGTACTGCCACTAAGCGCGCTGCACTGATTTCTAAAGACAGAAAAGGTGCTGCTACCAACATCAACTCTCGTTTGATTGGAACGCTTCCTACTATTAGCCGTAATATTACTGACTTAACTCGTCTGGTGCCTCAGGCTAACGGTACTTCTTTTGCCGGTCAGGATGGACGTGCCATCAACCTGACATTGGATGGTTCTATTTTCAATAACTCATTCGGCTTGAGTGCCCTGAATGGCGGACAGACTAACTCTGCCCCTATTTCTTTGGATGCCTTGCAGGAAATTCAGATCAACGTATCTCCCTACAACCTGCGTGATGCGGGCTTTACAGGTGCCAGCATCAATGCAGTAACCAAGAGTGGTACGAATACCCTGCATGGAACAGCTTTTTATAATCTTCGCAATGAATCTTTGGTAGGAACAAAAGCCGGTGCCGGTGGTAAGCAAGATGTAGTTACAACTGCTTTCGACGTGAAGCAGTTTGGAGCCAGCATCGGTGGTGCCATCAAAAAGAATAAATTATTTTACTTCCTGAACTACGAGGGTGAGCGCAGAAATGATATTGGCTCTCTCTGGACAGCCGATGCTAGCAATGGTGCCACTCCTATCAGTGGTAATACTACCCGAGTAAGAAAGTCTGATTTGGACCAGCTTTCTACTTTCCTGAAGACTAACTTTAGTTATGATCCGGGAGCTTATGAAGCATTTCCCTTTGTTACCAAAAGTGACAAGGCAGTTGCCCGTATTGACTGGAACATCAATGAGAAGCATAAATTCAGTATTCGTGGTAACTTACTCTTATCCAAGAGAGATGTTGGTGTGAGCAGCAGTAATACCACCAATGGTTCAAGAGGCGGTAACCCCAACTCCATTGCTTTCTCTAATTCTGCTTATGAGATCAACAACAACATCTATGGCTTGATAGGTCAATTGAACAGCCGATTCAGCAATAAAATAAGCAATGAAATTACCTTTGGCTATACAGCTAACCGTGATTTCCGTGGTTTAAAAGGTGGAAACTTCCCAATGGTGGATATCCAGGACGGAAGTAGTCCATTGACAGCTGTACCTACTTCCGGTACGTCTTCATTACCAAGTGCTCAGGCAGCGAATAGCTTGAACCTGATTTCTTTTGGTAATGACCCCTTCACTCCCAATAACCTGTTGAATACAGATACCTGGCAGTTCAGTGATAACCTGACCATCTATGCCAACAAGCATACCATTACTGCAGGTATCTCATATGAGAGTTTCAATTTTACCAATGGATTTACCCCATTGATCAATGGTATCTATACTTTCAATAGCTTGGCAGATTTTTATACAGCAGCGAATGCTTACAAGGCGAATCCCAATCAGACATTCAGTCCTGTATTCATGAGAAACTACCGTGCTAATTTCAGTAACTTACCCGGTGGCGGTCCATGGTTGGTAACTACCCGTGCCCGTCAGCTGGCAGCTTATATCCAGGATGAATACAATGTTGAACCTAATTTCAACCTGACTTATGGTATTCGTTTTGAAGTGCCTTTCTTCGCAGGATCAGGATTTGTTAACAATGAAGTGGATGGTTTTAACTTCATCGATAACAACAACCAAACTACAAAACTGAGTACTTCTCAACTGCCTTCAGCCAAACTGATGATTAGTCCGAGAATTGGTTTCAACTATGATGTGAACGGTGATAAAACTACTCAGGTTCGTGGTGGTATCGGTCTTTTTACCGGTCGTCCCTCCTTCGTTTTCATCAGCAACCAAATGGGTAACAACGGTGTGCTGAGTGGTGGTGTGAACGTATTCAATACGGCTGCATTCCCCTTCCGTCCGGATGTTCCCGCTAACTATCCTACTTTCCTCCCTTCACCTGGTACACCTGCTTCTTCTTATAATATTGCTGCAACTGAAAACAGCTTCCGTTTCCCACAGGTACTGCGTTCTAATTTTGCCATTGACCAAAAACTGGGCAAGAAGGGCATCGTTGCTACTGCAGAATTTATTTATACGCAATCACTTAGCAATATTAACTATTACAATGCTAACCTGGTTCCTGCATCTGCCCGTTTTAATGGTCCGGACAGTCGCCCCCGTTTCCCCGGAGTGGGTCTTTCAGGATCAGCACTTAACAACGCTATCCGTGTGGTTCCAAAGATCAACGATGCAACAGTAATGGAGAGCGGTCCGCTGGGTGGATCAATAGTAACTACCCTTAAACTGGAAAAGCCAACAGGTTCGAAAGGTTTGGGCTGGATGGCCGCTTATACATTCACCAGAGCGCGTGATTATATGACACCTGGATCTATTGCCTTCAGTTCATGGTCTGGCATAGCGAGTGTTCGTGGTAACAACAGCACTGATATTGCTTTCAGCGATAATGAAATTCGCAATCGTGTGATCGGTAATGTTAACTACCGCGTTGAACTGGGCAAATCTGCTGCGCTTTCATTCTCCTTGTATGGTCAATCTCAAAACCAGGGCCGTTTTTCTTATACCTATAGTGGTGATATGAATGGAGATGGTTTGAATGGTAACGACCTGATGTATATCCCTAGAAATACTTCTGAGATGAATTTCCTTTCCTCTACTGCAAGTGGAGTTACTTTTACTGCTGATCAGCAAAGAGCAGCTTTTGAAGCATACATCATGCAAGATGAGTACCTCAAAAATAACAGAGGTAAGGTAGCTGAAAGAAATGGTGTTTTGCAACCCTATATAGTTCGTTTCGACTTCTCTACTCAATTAGAGTTATTCAGAAACATTGGTAAAAACAGACACACCATTCAGCTAAGAGCAGATATCTTCAATATAGGTAACCTGCTGAATTCAGCTTGGGGTGTAAGTAACTTTGTGAATACCTTCAATCCTCTGGCTGCTGCCGGTGTGGATGCGAATGGCATTCCTCAGTTCCGCATGAACCGTGTTAACAACAGCATCAACTATACTACCTACAGAAAAGGTACCGGTTTGGGTGATGTTTGGCAAGGTCAACTTGGTTTGAGATATATCTTCTAGTAGATTATACCCTATCATAAAAAAACCCGGAATATTTCCGGGTTTTTTTATGCCACTACTCGCAAGCCATCCAAAATTAAATAGGCACGTTATTCTTTCACCGCCCAGCCCCACCGAATAAAATCAGGGAGGACCCTGGCCCAGGTGACCACATCGTGTTTGCCGTCAATCAATTCCAGGTAATGGATATGCTCATCAGTATATCCTTTGGCTTTTAATTCCAGCACCAGGTCCAGCGCATCGTCTACAGAATCAATAATCCCATTTTTATTGCGATCGGCTGTTTCGTCCATCGCCCCGCATTGAATAAAAAATTGCAACCAGGGATAGCAAATGCCCTTCCGTATCTGTAAGTGCATGAGCCGGTCTTTTTCCTCGTCATATCCTTCTTCGTAACTTTTTCTACGCCACCACAGAGAGGGACTAAAAATGCCGACTTTACTGAATTCGGTAGCATGGTTCCATACGAGATCCAATGCGCTGAGTCCCCCCAAAGAGAAACCCGCCATGGCTTTTTCGCGGAAAGACACTATCTGAAATCTTTTGCGGATAAAAGGTAGTAATTCATCGAGTATGAACTTAGTGTATAAGCCGGCTTTGGCACCACGAGCCATATAATCGGCCGAATAGGCAATGCCATACTCTTGTTTGCGCTCATTACCACAATGAATACCAATGACCATTAGTGGCTGAATAGAATGATCAGCAGCGGTCTGCTGAAGTAACTGGTGGAAAGGCATGGTCAGCAGATCCTGGCCATCGTTAACCAGTAATAAATTCATGGGCAGTCCCTCATAACTGTTATCCGTTCTATATACGTCAAATAAAACTTCGCGATTCAGATAATCAGAATAAAGGGCATATCGCTCATACGCATCTAATGCAAGCGATTCAACAGTTGTTTCAGACATGATTCAAAAATAGAACAAACAACCCCCCGATACAAGTCAGGAGCGGTAAATCGGGCAATTTTTATTTTTCCGGCCAATTCAGTAATTTAACATAGTATTTTCCTCCTATCAGTCCGGTTATTCTAATTTCGGGCTGCTTCAAATTATCAGTTACAATATGAAAAAAATCGGAATTCTATTTGGACAGGAAAGAAGCTTTCCAGAGGCACTTATCCAGAAAATCAACGAACGGAATATACCCGGCATTAGTGCCGAACCGGTTCGAATTGATAAAGTAATTCAAGGTGAGGACAGTGGTTATGCGGTAATCATTGACCGCATCAGCCAGGATATCCCCTTCTACCGTGCCTTTCTGAAAAATGCTGCCCTCTGTGGAACAGCCGTGATCAACAACCCCTTCTGGTGGAGTGCTGATGAAAAGTTCTTCAACAATTGTCTCGCTACCAAAATAGAGGTGCCGGTTCCCAAGACAGTCATCTTGCCTTCCAGGGAACTTCCGACCGATACCAGTGAGCTTTCCTTTAGTAACCTGGCTTTTCCACTTGATTGGGAGGGAATCTTCAACTATGTTGGATTTCCTGCTTATATGAAACCCTTTGCCGGCGGGGGCTGGAAAAATGTTTATCGACTGGCCAACCAGGAGGAATTTTTTGAAAAGCATGCGGAGACCCAGCAACTGGTCATGTTATTACAGGAAGAAATTGTATTCGAGGAATATTATCGTTGTTACTGCATCGGAGGAAAATATGTGCGCATCATGCCCTATGAACCGCGCAACCCGCACCACCTCCGTTACGTTGCCGATTTCAGTCCCTCTCAGGAAAGACTAGAACAGATGAAGGGAATTGTTTTACGCATCAATCAATACCTCGGTTATGATTTTAATACTGTAGAACTGGCCCTTAGAAATGGGGTTCCCTATGCAATTGACTTCTGCAATCCTGCACCGGATGCAGATGTGAAAAGTGTGGGAAAGGAAAATTTTGAGTGGGTGGTCGAGACCGCTGCTAGTTTTGCAATTGAAAAAGCAGAGCAACACCAGGCAGGTCGTGATAACTTGACTTGGGGCGCCTATCTGCAAAAAGGTGTTGCCGGATTGCCTTTAATCTGAAACAAACAATTGGTGGGTTAGTATATGAGTCATCTTAATTACAAACATTTCACCCTGGGGGTAGAGGAAGAATACATGGTGTTGGATCCTCAGACCCGTGAATTGAAAAGTCATCGCCAACGCATTGTGCAGGAGGGACAGAAAATTCTGAAAGACAAGGTCAAGGCAGAAATGCACCAGGCAGTGGTGGAAGTAGGAACTGATATTTGTAAAGACATTGAGGAAGCATACAAGGACGTTGTTTCCCTGCGGGGAAATATTGCCCGAATTGCAGGGGAACTGGGTCTGTCAGTGGGAGCTTCCGGTACCCATCCCTTTAGCCACTGGGAAAACCAATTGATTACAGACCATGTACGGTATAATCAAATTGTCAATGAACTCCAGGAAGCTGCCCGCAGCAACCTTATTTTTGGCTTACATGTGCATGTAGGCATGGAAGACCGCAAAACAGCGGTACACATTGCCAATACAGCCCGCTATTTCTTACCCCATATTTATGCCCTCAGCACCAACTCACCTTTTTGGGAGGGCAGGGATACAGGTTATAAATCATTCAGAACCAAGGTATTTGATAAGTTTCCCCGAACCGGTATTCCCGATTATTTTGAAAGTCTGGAGGCCTATGAGAATTACGTGAACCTACTCATCAAGACCAATTGCATCGATAATGCGAAGAAAATCTGGTGGGATCTTCGGGTACATCCCTTCTTCAATACCATCGAATACCGGATTTGCGATGTACCGATGACCATTCAGGAAACCATCATGATTGCAGGTCTTTTTCAGGCCATTACCGCCAAAATTTACCAGCTGAGGAGCCGGAATATGAATTACATCATTTATCAGCGCTCCCTGATCAACGAAAACAAGTGGAGGGCCAGCCGGTATGGAATTGAAGGGAAACTGATTGATTTTGGAAAGGAAACCGAGGTTGATACCCGTGCTCTCTTACTCGAACTGCTTGATTTTGTTGATGATGTGGTAGATGAACTGGGTAGCCGACCCATTATTCAGATGGTTCACCAGTCACTCGAAAAAGGTACCGGAGCTGACCGGCAACTGGCCGTTTTTCAACAATATCACAGTCTCACAAACGTTGTAGACTATATACAGCAACAATTTCTGAAAGTTTGACCAACATTGAACCGTTTGTTAAAAAACCTTAACGGTCAGGCAACGTGGGGCCGTGAGGGGGTATCTATATTATTTATCAACCTGTAAACTGGTTTATCGTGACTGAATTTGAAATCATTGAAGGCTGTAAAAACAAGGATCCCCGGTGCCAGCGGGCATTGTTTGACCGATTTGCCGGAAAAATGATGGGGGTATGCCTGCGCTATGCGAGTGACTCGGCTGAGGCAGAAGACATGCTGCAGGATGCTTTCCTCAGAATATTTCAGAACATCGGGCAATTCAAATTTGAGGGCGTTTTTGAGGGGTGGATTCGCCGGGTAGTAGTCAATGCCGCCATCCGAGCCATCGAAAAAAAGAAAATCAAGTACAGGGAACTGGAGGAAAACATGTACGATGTGCCCCGAGTGGAAGCAACGGCTTATAACCATTTAAATCAGGAAGAACTGCTGAAGCTGATTAACCAATTACCGGATGGCTACCGAATCGTTTTCAACCTTAGTGCCATTGAAGGATATAGTCACGAGGAAATCGGTGAAATGCTGAATATTCAACCCGGCACCAGTCGCAGTCAACTGGTGAAAGCCCGGAAAATGCTGCAATATCAAATATTACAATTGCAAAAAGTTGCTGTATAGAATGCCAGATAGCCAATTCGACGACTTCGTAGGTCGTCAGCTCAACGACCTCTCCGCGCCGGTGCCGGAAGGGTTATGGCAACGGCTGTCTGATCAGCAATTGGATGATCATTTCAAAGAAAAGCTATCCAACCTGGAGGTACCGGTAAGTGAGGGTACCTGGCAAAAGGTTTCGGATATTCAATTTGATAATCATGTCTCTGAGCAACTGGCCAACTACATTGCTCCGGTTCCCGCAGGTGCCTATGAACAACTAGATGATACGCGATTGGATCGGTTCTTTGGCAATAGTCTGTACGATTGGGAAGCTCCGGTTGGACCGGGTGTATGGAACAACATTGCAGAATCCCTGCTCGATACGCATGCAGGAAGCACTTTAAATGATTTGGAAACCCCGGTGCCCGATGCACTTTGGAATAAAATTGCAGATCAGCAGTTTGATACCCATATTTCAGGCAGTCTTCAGTCCATCGAAGCCCCTGTCCCCTCCGGTTTATGGGATAAAATCACCGACCAACAATTCGATGATCATTTCAGAGCCGGATTAGAAAACTATGAGGCACCTGTCAGTGAAGAAGTGTGGAAGAGAATAATGCCCGAAGAAGAGAAAGATCGCGGATTTTTCTACTGGTTCCGTATTCCTATGGCTGCAGCCATTGCCGGTGCATTATTCCTGGGCGGGGTACTGGCCACCTATGTTATTTATAAGAGACAAGCAAAGACGGATTCTGAACAACCTGCTGTGGTTATTTCCGGAGAGGGCGGTTCTCTTGTTCCTCCCCGGCAGGAAAACAATACTGCCCCCCATCATGATCGTGCATTGATTCCACCTGCTTCTCTTGATTCGGTAGATAAGCGTTCTGATGCACCTCAAAAGAAACTGATGGCACCCGGACAAGATGCTATTGCTATAGACGAAAATACTATGCATGACCAGCCGGTTGAATCAGGGAAGTCAGCCATGAGAAATTGGTTGGGAGTAAGAAAAAATAAATCAACTGCACCGATAACCAGTGGATTTAAAATTAATGCCCCGGTTATTGACCTGCAAAATGAAAGGGCGCAGTTGAATGAGAAGAATTCACAACAATCACCAACCAATCCATTGCCGGTCTATGTTGGCCAGGAAGCTGATGCGTCTTCCTACAAATCTTATCCCTACGGTAATACGATTGCGATAGAAAGAAATACCCAATCTGCTGCGCAGGAATTAAGAGCTCAGAGTGCCAAACAAATCGCATTACCCAAAATCAATTGTCCGCCGGTACGGGGCAGAAATAAATGGGATGATTTCAATCGGGACTGGTATGTAGATACTTATGTGTCACCTGATTATTCAATGAAAACCATTAG
>JBIIRN010000282.1:0-2801 GCA_044341525.1 Sediminibacterium sp.
ATACCCTTTTACAATACCTGGTGTATCGTAGTAGCTACCCAGACCAAGAAGTATTGGTTCTGGTTACAATTCATCCCGATTGCCGGACAATTTATCACGATTTGGCTGACGATTATCTTTGTCATGCATTTTAAAAAGGTATCGGTACCGGATCATGCTGCTACTGTTTTCCTGCCTTTTCTTTATTTCCCTTATCTCGGTTTTTCCTCTCAGGTGAAATGGCATGGTCCGGATGCCTTAAAACATTACCATAAACCTGTTTCACGTGAGTGGGTTGATGCTGCAGTATTTGCTGTCGTGGCGGCTACCCTGATTCGAAGTTTTATATTCGAGGCCTATGTTATTCCTACAGGTAGTATGGAGAAAACCTTGCTGGTCAATGACTTTTTGTTTGTGAATAAAATGTCATACGGGGCTCGGATACCCCAGACACCCATTTCTTTTCCTTTTGTTCATAATTTCATGCCTTTCAGTAAGACAGCCCCCTCTTACATCAAGGAAGTTCAGGTTCCATACAAGCGACTTCCGGCTCTATCCTCTATCCAGCGGAATGACGTGGTTGTCTTCAACTTCCCTGCGGGAGATACAATTATTAATGATGAAGCACATGGTAGTCTGGTTACTTACTATGATGTATTAAGAAATGAATTTAATGGGAATCGTGAAGCACTGAATGATCGTTATCCGGTAATTGTACACCCGATGGATAAGACCGATAACTACATTAAGCGATGCGTTGCTATTGCAGGTGACGAATTGCAGTTGATCGAAGGCGTTTTATTTATTAATGGTCAACCCGGATTTCAGGCCCCTGATTCTCAAATAGAATACATCGTTCAAACCGATGGCACCCCGATTCCGACAGAATTTATGGAAAAAGAGTTGGGCATTGATACCGAGAACCCCCAGGATCAATTGCGGTTTATGTCCGGTAAGTCAGATGTAATCGTTATCAATATGACTCCCGCCGAGGCAAAAAAGGTAAAAGCCCTGTCTAATGTAAAATCTGTTTCCCTGTATTCTGATAATATGGTGGGACAAACCTTTCCTAATAATGAAGCACTTTTTCCGTGGACATTAGATAATTTCGGGCCACTTCGAGTTCCCCGCAAAGGAGATCGAATCGAGTTATCTCCCTCTAATATTGATATTTATCGTCGGTTGATTACTACCTATGAAAAAAACATACTGGAAGAAATCGATGGTAAATATAAGATTAATGGGAAGGAAACTACATCCTATACAGTTCAATTAAACTACTATTGGATGATGGGTGATAATCGCCACCGCAGTCAGGACAGCCGTTTCTGGGGATTTGTGCCTGAAACCCATATTGTAGGAAAGGCATCGATGATCTGGTTCAGTTATGAAAATGGACCCCGCTGGAAACGTATTTTTTCATCTATTCACTAGGATAGAAAATAAAATGAAAGTATGATTCAACAGGTGCCATTTGAATATGAGGTATTGGGGTCTTCCCTTGATTTGTCTGCTGTTGATGCGGCTCTTTTACAACAGGCACGTGAAATCACAGTTCATTCTTATGCTCCTTACTCCAATTTTCATGTAGGTGCTGCCGCCCTACTTGTCAATGGTGCAACCATAACGGGTACTAACCAGGAGAATGCCAGCTATCCGGTTTCTATTTGCGCTGAAAGAGTATTATTATCTGCATTATCCTCCAGTTATCCGGGTATTGCAGTCAGCACCATGGCTATTAGTTTTCATAACCACAAAGGCAGAAGTCAGCATCCTATAACACCCTGTGGTATGTGCCGACAGGCATTGGTAGAACACCAGTTTCACTTCAAACAAGTCATTAAACTGATTCTTGCCGGACAGGAAGGAGAAGTCTATGTAATAAAGGATGCTGCCACCCTATTACCCCTAGGGTTCACTGCTGAAGATATGCGTTAATTTTTCGGTTTAGAAAAGGGTTTGTACACCCATGGTAGTATTGAGCTCATGCTGGAACAACCATTTTTTTCTCCAGATGCCGCCAGCATAGCCGGTGAATGACCGGTCACTGCCAATAACCCGGTGACAGGGTATCAAGATCATTATTTTATTTTTCCCATTCGCATTGGCTACTGCTCGGGTTGCTTTTGAATCGCCTATGGCATCGGCTAATTGCTGATAGTTAATGGTTTTTCCAAAAGGAATTTGCAGCAATTCTTTCCATACCATTTCCTGAAATTCAGTTCCGGTCTGCAAAACGGGTATCTCAAAGATTCTTCGGTTTCCTCTGAAATATTCAATTAATTCTTCGGTGCACTGGTGTATCACTTCCGTTATACCCGGCTCTCCATGCAATACTTCCTCTTGTTCATCAATAAACGTTACTTCTGTAATGTAAGACTCGGTACCACCAATGCGTATGAGTCCGATCGGACTTTCATAATAGGTGTAATAAACTGCTGCCATTAGCCAATTTTTAATCCATTCTTTAACTTTTGATCAGGATGCAATAAGACCACCTGGCCATTTTCATCATACACCCCCAGCACCAGGCACTGACTCATGAATGTAGCAATTTGTTTGGGGGGAAAATTCACCACTGCAATAATCTGCCGATTAACAAGGTCTATCGGTGAATAATGATGAGTAATCTGAGCCGATGAACGTAAAATACCCAGTTCACCAAAATCAATTTTAAGTTGATAAGCGGGTTTCCGGGCTTCAGGAAACGGAAGTACTTCCAAAATGGTTCCGAGTCGGATATCAATCTTTTCAAAATCCGACCAGTTGATCATGAAAGATTATTTTTTATTTTCTTATCCTTGTCTACCAAGAGTTCTGCC
>JBIIRN010000283.1:0-2797 GCA_044341525.1 Sediminibacterium sp.
GAAACTATAGAACCCCGATAGGGCCAATCAATGCCGACACTGTATCCCAACCGGTGAAAGAAATCCAGCGAAAAATCAACTAACCGCCTTGGAGTATGATAAGCATCTGTTCCAATATTGAAATCCGGGCGATTGGGGGACTGGTCCAGATCTCGCTTGAATGGCTTACTCGGAAACGAATGGCAATCCAATATCAATGCCCTCCCATGCTCCTTCAGCTGCTCATGCACCAAAATATTTAACTTTTCGTGGTGGTTCCAGTAATAGCTTGTTAGTATCGATTCTCGTAATTCCTTATTCACCACCCGCATGATTTGCCCTTCATCGGTCGTTGCATACAGTACCCCCATACCTAATTTAGCCATGGGCTCGAGGTCATCATCAGTGAAACGCTCCGGATCACAGAATACCCTCGAAAAGGGTGCCACCACCTGCACCTCCCCTTCCAAGTAAAAAAGATCATCGGTATACCAGTCAGTTAACTTCAGCATTTCCTGCTGCAGAACTTCCTCTTCCACTACATAGCCCTGCCGTGAGGGAATATGGGTAGAAGAGTGAGGAATGTGTAAAATCAATGGTTGCATTGTCTTGGGTTGAAATTTTTGATAGGTATTATTTCCTCCGCCTGATAAAAATCACTTCGATGCTTGAATCCTTCGCAGGCAGTTGCTCATCCGGCTTTTTAGGCGGAATATTTAATCCCACTTCACGATGCATTTCATCCATCCAACGTATCATATCACTGTATTTCCATCGGATCGGCTTTTTTTGCTCATGCTTATTTTCCATTTTTAAAATATTTAAGTTGAAAAAATAATTATCGATAGGATAGTCTCGTAAACCTGGACATTGTTTGTTTCTTTTCCACCATTAGATAATCATTCAAATTCAAGTTGGTTGCCTCTTAGTACCACTTTTCTGTTCAATGAAGTACGCCTACGTCCTGCTTCATCGATTGAAAAAATGATCGAAGAATCAAATTCACGTGATTGAATTTCAGTTGTCAATACCTCAACATATTTGCTGATATAAAATCCCCAGTTTCGGAGTCCAACCAACTTATTAAAACTATCAATCAATTCCTCATGGGTCTTACCTTGAAATTCCAACTCCCATATTTTACCTTTTAATTCTACTTGATTCAACATATTTTGATGATCATGGGGTAGACCTGAATGACTTTTTCCTAGTTCTTCAAGTTCAAGCCGATACTTAGCCAATTGATTCTCCCTATCAATTTTGCGTTGCTCCTCAGAGTTATGAGGCAAATGGTGGTAGTTGTTGGACATCTGATGAAATTTTTTGTTCAAAAAATTCATCAAGAAAAAATGGGGAAGGTTACTTTTTATTTTGACTGGTAAGCCCTCATCATTGAACCACCGTGGAGTTGTGTCTCTCGGTTGGCAGCTCTTTCGAGCATTCTTGATGACAATGCAATATTAGGAAGTTGGGGGAAGATGTACAAAAATATTTTCAGGAAAGGTTGGGGTTAGCAGGAAAAGGGATGGAGTGCAAGTGGGGTATTGGTTGTTGATCAGGTGATATGCCCCGCCTGAGGCCGGGCGCACAAGTTCCGCCAGAGGCGGACAGGTCCAACAACGGCAACAGCCTTCTTACCCTTCGAATTTACTTAACACCAACTATGATTGACACTGCCTCTTTCGGCGTTAATACAGGCAGAGAGCTTTTCTTGTAATCACTTGTATCGCGGGTAATAATGGCTTCTATTTTAGAGAGGGACTTAGCACAATTGTATTGAATCGCATCTTCAAAATCCTTGAACTCAGAAGTAAGGGATTGACGGATTACAGCCGCAGTAACATCAATGACATGGGTCCATTCATTCAATTCATCCAATATTTTAATGGTGGCAGAATGTGTCAGCGATTGCCGGAGGATATAATAGATGTTATTATACGAAACTGCAGATACATACAACTGTATTTTCTTCTTATGACTTAGGTCAAAAAGTCGGGCAGCATCTGTAGCAAAGGGCTCCCGGTCAGCCAAAAAGTCAATCAGCACATTGGTATCGACAAAAAAACGCTTCATCTTTTGTATTTTTTTGCCAAACCAAGGGTCAATTCTTTTTTATAGTCATACTGCTCAGGCAACTGAATCACCCCCTTGAGTTTCAAAATAGCAGGTGAGATTTCTCCCCCCACCTCCTGCTGTGAACCCAGGGTCTTCAGATAGTTTTCAACCAGGCCGGACAAACTTTTCCCCTTCATTTTGGCATATTTCTTAGCAGTTTCAATCACTCCATCATCGATGGTCAATGTTAATTTGGTGGTCATTTACACGTGTATTTATTTTACAAATATACGTGCAAAACGGAACTTAATTTATTATTAATTCACAAGAGCAAAGAAAACCTGGGATCACTAATTAAAATAGAGTATTTGCCGAATTTTATTCCTCTTTAATTGGAAATAACTTCGGTGTTTATTTTTGTTCTTTATCGAGGAATCAAAAACGGCAGCGCGACCAACAACGGCAAGGGGAACCTTGTGCGCTTAAAGCGCACTTTAAAATTTTGCGATAAAAAAATGATAGATTGATTCAACTCCTTCGGAGTTGCGGGATTCATTAAAATTGAACTTTTCTATTAAAAGTAAACTCCTTCGGAGTTTATTTGGGGTGGAGATGAGGCAAGGAACAATGGCAGGCAAATGAAAACCCGTCCCGCCTTAGGCGGGAGCGGAAGACGTCTGCGGAGAACCTTCATTCTACGCTGTGCTAAGAAGACTTTGCTAGGAATAAAAATTGAACTTTTCTATTAAAAGTAAACTCCTTC
>JBIIRN010000002.1:0-33434 GCA_044341525.1 Sediminibacterium sp.
TTACAGTCTGAACCATCTTCAAAAGGATTATACCCGCATGGAACAATATCCTTATAGCATTGGTATACGACTGAGTAACTGGTAAAATTTTTTTCTCTTGTAGGTTAGGCGCCCCCTTTTCAGGGGGTGTTTTTTTATCAACGCAGAAAGTCACTGACAACTGCCTGCCATTTAGCGGGCTCCTTTTTCAGGAGACTTTCATGTCCGCTCTGATAATATTTCATCAGTGTTCTTTGGTTAGTAGCCAACTTCGTAAAAATGGTATTGGTTTCTTGTTCAGTTACCCGATTGTCTTTGAAGCCCCATTGCAAGAGAACAGGACAACTAACCGCCCGGGCATCTTCAGCCGGCTGTAAGGAGAAAGCCCAGAAGCCATGCTGCAAACCACCCCAGAAAGTAAGCATCGTAGACAAGGGCTCCGCGGGTAAGTGCATGGTCCGTAATCTTCCCTTGACCGCATCGTGTAACGTAGCAAATGGCATTTCCAGGAGTAATCTTTCCGGACGAATATTGTAATTGGCCATTGCATGCAGGGTAGTGGATGCCCCTAATGATATCCCCCAGATTGCCAGATTTTTTTCTCGTAGCTCTCTCCTTGCGTAATCATAAACAGCTTTCACATCAAGAGATTCATTAGCGCCGATGGTACAGATTTCTCCCGAACTGTTGCCATGTGCCCTGAAATCGGTCAAAACCACCTGCCATCCCATCGCATGAAAAGCAGCAGCTTCCCGAATGATAGCACTCTTGTTGCTGCCATGTCCGTGAAACATCAAAATTGTTCCCCTGGAAACAGAAGCGGATGCAGGTGCGATCCAACTCTCCAATACAACACCATCTTCAGTAGTGATTGCAACCGGTCGATGAGGTACCTGAAAACTGTCTACTACCTTACTCTTGGGATAAGCGACTCCCAATAAAAGGGCTTTGGTTTTTGTTGCCCATCCCATGTCTTCCATTTTAGGTGGCTTAGGAGCATTGGCAAAAAAACGCGTCAGGTGATACGCATGACTGGCGACCATTATATTAAGAAGCAAGAAAAGGAAAATCAAGAGATATCCTAATCGCTTGAGCCATTTT
This sequence comes from Sediminibacterium sp., assembly GCA_044341525.1. Classification (GTDB taxonomy): domain Bacteria; phylum Bacteroidota; class Bacteroidia; order Chitinophagales; family Chitinophagaceae; genus Sediminibacterium. Next base: position 1,081 of record JBIIRN010000002.1, read on the forward strand.
ATCAGCATCGATTATTTTTTAAAGTATACTGTTAGGGTAAACTGATCCGGTCAGTTCCAAAATAGGGTTGTAAAACTGCCGGAATCCGGATGCCATCGGCAGTCTGGTTATTTTCCAGCAAACAAGCCAGGATGCGGGGCAGAGCCAAGGCGCTTCCGTTGAGCGAGTGGGTCAGCTGCATTTTTCCCTGTGCATCTTTAAACCGACATTTCATCCGATTGGTTTGGAAGCTTTCAAAATTACTTACGCTGCTTACTTCCAGCCAACGTTGTTGGGCTGCACTGTATACTTCAAAATCGTAAGTCAGGGCACTGGCAAATCCCATATCGCCACCGCAAAGCCGAAGAATACGATAGGGTAATTCGAGGGACTGTACCAGTTTTTCAACATGTACTACCATTTCCTCCAATACGGCATAACTCTTTTCGGGCTGAACGATCTGAATGATCTCAACCTTCTCAAACTGGTGCACCCGGTTCAATCCACGAACGTCCTTTCCAAAACTACCCGCTTCCCTTCTGAAGCAGGGAGAATAGGCCGTCATGCGAATAGGTAGTTCCTCTTCCTTTACAATGGTATCCCGGTAAATATTGGTAACGGGTACTTCAGCGGTGGGGATGAGATAAAAATTATCTGCTTCCATAAAATACATCTGTCCCTCTTTATCGGGCAATTGTCCTGTAGCAAAGGCAGATGCTTCATTGACCATAAAAGGAGGAATAAATTCCGTATAGCCGGCTGCTGTATTAACATCCAGAAAATACTGCACCAGACTACGTTGCAGCTTTGCCCCTTTGTTGATATAGAGGGGAAATCCACGCCCGGTAATCTTCGCACCGGTTTCAAAATCTACCAGCCGGTACAGATTAATCAGATCCCAGTGTGGCTTCGCATCGGAAGGAAGGGTTGGTTCTGTTCCACCCTTCCGAACCACTACATTGTCTTCTGCCGACTTTCCAACCGGAACCTGAGGGGCGGGCAAATTGGGAAGGAGAACCAATGCATCGTGCAATTGCTTTTCCAGTTGCTGCAACTGATCTTTTAGTGGGTCGAGGGTAGTCTTCAGTTGAGCTACCTCTGCTTTCAATGCTTCGGCCTCTTCTTTCTTGCCGGAGCCCATGAGTTGCCCAATCTGCTTGGAAGCCTGGTTGAGGCGGGATTGGTTCTGATCGAAATCCAACTGTGCTTTCCTGCGTTGGTCATCGAGATCTAGGATGGTATCAACCCAGCCGGTCTCCTGAAAACCCTTGAGCAGGAGACGCTCTTTGGCCTGGTTGGGATCATTTCTCAGTACACTCACCTGTAACATAAAAGAGGCATTTTCGGCAAAGATAACTTTTGCCGGGGGAAGAAGGGCGGATAACCTTTATTACCTTTGCGGGATATGAGTTTCATGGAAGATGATTTACAACAGCGCTGGTGGAAACTGGAAGCTGAGCTGACAGAGCGGTTTGGGAAAAAGCCGGATTTAGAAACCATTCTTTTTCTGATTGGAATTCAGGAGACCGGATTTATCCGTGAGTCGATCAGCAAGGAGCAGAAACAAGACCTGATGCATGTGGCTATGTGCCGGATTCTTAAAAGCAGTGGCTTCTACCGGGAGGATGGCAAGGATGAAGACGGATGGCCGCATTTCACCCAGCTGAAAGAATTGCCGGCCCTATCATTGCCGGAACAGGAAAACTTTATCCGCGATCATATTTTACTCTACTTTGAGCAGTTACCTTCAATTGAATAGACAACCGAATGATTTTTTTACAATATTTGCAGACAACTTAATCAGCTACCATGAATTATCCAGCCGAACTCCGCTACACCAAAGAACATGAATGGATCCGCCTTGAAGGATCGGAAGCCATTATTGGAATCACCGACTTTGCCCAGCACCAGTTGGGTGATATTGTATATGTTGATATTTCTTCTGTAGGGAAGACCCTGGGAGCGGATGAAGTATTTGGTACGGTGGAAGCTGTAAAAACAGTAAGTGATTTGTTTTTGCCTGTAGCCGGTACCATTTTGTCGGTAAACCCCTTGTTGGAAAAACAACCTGAGCTTGTCAATACAGATCCCTATGGAGATGGCTGGATGATCAAGATGACGGTGGCTGATCCTGCCGCTGTTGATCAGCTGATGAGCAGCGAAGCTTATGGGTCGATGGTAGGATGATGGGTCACCAATTGCCAAGTTACCGGTCGCTTCGACTGATTTATTTTATTCCCGGATTTATCTGGTGGGGGTTTTCTTTCTGGCTGTTGACGATGCCGGGGTCTTCTATTCCCCGCTTTCCCTGGTTAGCAAAAATACATGCTGACAAAATCGTGCATATAGCCATATTTGCTGGCTGGTGCTGGTTATTTTGTTTTCCGTTCAGAAAAAGCACCTTCAACTCAGTTCAAAGAATGCAATGGTTTTTATTGATTGCAGTAGCAGGTTTATTGTACGGTATAGCTATAGAATATTTGCAACTAACCATGAACAGGGGCAGGGCTTTTGAAATAAGCGATGTACTGGCAGATGCTGCAGGTTGCGTAATCGGATTTTGGGCAGCCAAAAAGTTTTTCGGGCAGTAAAAAAATTGGTCCCGATAGAAATCGGGACCTCAACCAAAACTAACTGCTTATGAGAAAACATTTATTTTCTTCGAATCAATAGCTATACAGTTGTACAACTTTTCTTGAATGAAGTGTATTGTAAGTTACACTTTTTTTTACCCGATAAAGTCAAAATTGGCGGCAATTATTTGTTAAATCAGTGGCCGCAATCAATGGCAGTTCCGGATGTGCCGGCGGCCAGGTAGGGACTTAGGTAGGGGATGTTCAGATTCAAACCTCTGATTATCAGAAGTATGCCAACGAGCAGGGTAAAATACCCGATAAAGCCGCTGATTTTGCCTTTGAATCGGATCCCCAATTCCGTCAATAAAAGAAGAGCGGGGGCTGTGGCGATTCCGAAAGCAGTCATAAAAAGCATACCTCCGGTCATACTGCCGGCTGCCATGGCGCCGGTGGCCGCCATGTACACCATGCTACAGGGTAGCAGACCATTCGCCATGCCCATACCCCAGGCAGCAGGCAAGCCGGGCTGTCGCAGGGTATGGGCGATGAACCTGAACAAACCCTGTTGCAAGGTGTGCAGCAGGGGTATTTTTACCCTACTGAACCGATATCGGCTACTGAAAAATGTCAATAATACCACTGTTCCCAAAAAAACAGAGAACCCCTGCTGCCAGCCGGCAATAGAGATTCTCCGCCCCAAAACCCCCAATACCAACCCAATCAACACATAAGTGGTCAACCTCCCCCCATGATATCCCATCCATCGCAACCACCTGCTACTACCGGTATAATTAATCATAGGAAAACTCAACACCATCGGCCCGCACATCCCCACACAATGCAGACTACTGAATGCCCCCATCACCAAAGCCGTTAACAAAAAAGAAGCAGGCAACATCAAGGTATATTTAATTGCTGTTCTATATCATACTTCAGTCCGTCTGCCTGCCAATGCAATTTCACCAGGTATTTTCCCGCCGCATGCGACGACAGATCATATCGGCGAAATAAGGCAGTGTCTTCTGCCAGCGGAAGTTTAAGATCAAGTGCAGCATTGGTCTCACAGTAAAGCCATAACTCACCACTTATTTTTTTTCCCCGCATTTCCGCCGGTAACTGAACCGATAATTGCTTATCGCCTTCCATTATAAAAACAGGACGACCCATAGCGGCAGCCCTTTGCATCCCATCTATCTTATCCTGATAAGTCAATTCATCGCGATAATATTCTTTTGAAACTAAATCAAAATGAGTACCAGAGGCCTTATACACCAGATAAGCCATAAAGCCAACAAACAACAAGAAAACCAGAATCAATGCTCTTCCCCAATTCATACACATAATTTTTAATTTACTTTTCACCCGATTCCTCTCCTGCCGGCCCCAGAAAACTGGTCGTAGGTTCGGCCACAATCTCAGTACCCTGACCTACCTGTAACTTCAGGGATGTCTTCCGCTGGTGTATCTCTTCCACCGGAAGCACAACAAAAAAAGAAGCAGCTGCCTGGCCCTCAGCCGGTATGATCACCTCCTCTTTCCCAATCATCTGAATACGCCCCGCTCTTCCCCCTAATTCAATAGTTACCTTTTCCTCCCGGTTCGTCTTATTGATAAACTTGACATTATACAGGTTAGATATACTGTCAGTTCCTCTTTCCTGGTATAACATACCGGCCGTCCGAATCACCGTTACATCGATGTCTTTTCGGGTAAACAAAAGAAAACTGAGCACGAGCAACAACAAAGCACAAAGTCCTGTATAAAATTTCATCCGCGTTGTATACCGCAGCGGTTGCCCTTCAGCAATTGTATTCTCAGAAGCATACCGGATAAGTCCGGTTGGTTTTTTCAACTGAACCATGATATGGTCACAGGCATCCATACAAGCAGTGCAACCCACACATTCCATTTGTACTCCGTTGCGGATATCAATGCCGGTCGGACAAACCTTAACACAATGATGGCAATCAATACAATCGCCAGGTAAAGACGCTTCACCCTTGTGCAGATGCCCCCGGGGCTCTCCACGTTTGTAGTCATAGGCAACAATCATCGAATTCTTATCCAGTAATACACTTTGCAGCCGGCCGTAGGGACAAACTACCGTGCAGGCCTGCTCCCGGAAATAGGCATACACTGCATAAAAAACCAAACTGAATAAACAAAGCGCCATGAAACCCACCACATGCTGTTGTACCGGCTCTGTAATAATTTTTACTAACTGCTTTATCCCTATGATATAAGACAGAAAAAAATTGGCGATGATAAATGCCAATAAAAAAAAGGCCAGGTGTTTGGCTCCCACTTTCATGATCTTCTTGGAAGTCCAGCTCGCTTTGGCTAATTGCCGCTGCGCAGGCGCATCTCCCAATATCCAATATTCCACTTTCCGGAACATCATCTCCATGAAGTTGGTTTGCGGACAAGCCCAGCCACAAAACAACCTGCCAAAAGCTGCCGTGAACAGGATAATAAAAAAAACAAAAGTGATCATAGTAATCCCGAAAATGAAAAAATCCTGTGGCCAGAAAATTTTCCCAAACAAAATGAATTTGGCTTCGGGTATATTAAACTGAAACAATGGACGACCCTCGATTTCCACAAAAGGAAGTCCGAAAAAAACCACAAAATAAAGTCCGCTCAACCAGGTACGCATCCGGTAAAACTTTCCTGAGGGCTTATAGGCATAAATCCAGTTGCGCTTGCCTTTTTCATTTACAGTCGCAATTCTGTCCCGAAAGCTCTCCGTCACTGGTTCATTATGGTGTAAAATCTGACTCATTTTCTTTTGCTTTCCCGGAAAAAATTACTTAAAGGCTACTCTGTACTTGGCTGCTATCTCTCGCGGCCGGCTCTTTCTCCGAAACCAATACCCCCTGCGGATCCTTGGGTTTAGAGGGTTGAGTGCCATGTAAGGACTTTACAAAGCTCGCCAACTGGGCAATCTGTGCGGGGGTATAATCTTCTTTCCAGCTCTTCATGCCCTTCTCCGGATATCCATATTTGATGGTCTTGAAAATATCCTTGATACCATTACCGTGCAGAAAATAATCATCAGTAAGATTAGGCCCCACACTTCCACCTCCATCCGGCAGGTGACAGGGAGCACAAGCTGATACAAATATTTTTTGCCCCCCTGCGAGATAATCAGGCGAATTCTGATACACCACTGTATTTTCATCGACCTTATTGGCTGCTTTGGCCAGGTATGCTTCTTTCTCCTCAGCAGCTTTGGTCACCGCTATCTGGTATTCTTCCGCACTTAGCGCAGCAGTATGAGAGACATGGAAGCGATACAAATAAATGGCAGCAAAAACAATACATGCATAGAACCCATATAACCACCAGGGTGGAAGCCGGTTATCAAGCTCACGAATACCATCATAATCATGCCCCAGATCAATATTAGATTCTTCTTGTACCGGACGGAAGCGATTCAACTTATCCCACCAAGCTGTAAAACTGAAAGAAGGCTTTGTTGACTTAACTACTTCTTTTTCCTTTGACAGCAAAGACCGTAGGTTGATCAGCAAATAAAAAATCGCTCCCAATTCCACTATAATCACTGCAATAAGTGTATAGAGGGAAGTGTCCGACAATGCAGGAACAGCTTCAGCGGTTGATGTATCCTGTGCCATTGCTGGCAGCGTAAGCAAAGAACCCACAAGCATCAGTACCCAGCTACTCAACTTGCCGGCTGATTTCTGGCTCTCTTTGAATCGCTCCAGGTATAATTCAGCGGCACCGGTTACTACATAAGCCAATAAAACAATTACCAGTAACAATGCGACAATAATGCCTACCAACAATTGAGCCATTGGATTATTCATTTCTGATGGTATCGGCCGGCCGGCCGCATAGACCGATTGATGCATTACCTGAAATGAAATCAACAGCAGGATAACAACATGTTTGAACCATTTTCTAAAAACCTTTTTCATATACGCTGAATTTTCTGGTCGTGAATTAGGGTTGTAGCGGAATTTTTTTCAGGTCATCAATGAACCTTTCATCTGCCTTCCATGCCCAGACGAGCATGAAGCAGAATAGCAGGAAAAAAATCAAAAAGGAGATCATCCCCAATATTCCTACACCGGTTATTTGCTCGAGATAATGAATGAATTTCATACGATTATTTTTTATTGAACAGTAGCAGTTGCCGGCATGGCTTTAATATCAGTACCCATTCTTTGCAGATACGCAATCATTGCTATGATCTCACGGTTGGCGGGTGTTTTAATTTTATCCGCTGCGAGGCGGCCCTTAATCTGTTCTGCCTGCTTCATTAAATCAGCATTGGCCCGAAGATCATATCCTTCCGGATAAGGAACCCCCAGCTTTTGCATCGCTCTGATCTTGGCAGGAGTAGATGCAGTATCAATGGCGTCATCCAGCATCCAGGGATAAGCAGGCATCACACTACCCGGACTCATACTGCCCGGTTCCAGCATGTGATTGTAGTGCCAGCTATCGGGATACTTATTGCCGATACGGGCCAAATCAGGTCCGGTTCTTTTGCTACCCCACTGAAAAGGATGATCATAAACAAACTCTCCGGCTTTGCTATACTCTCCATAACGGGCAACTTCATCTCTAAAAGGTCGAATCATCTGTGAATGACATACATAACATCCATTGGAGATATAAAGGTCTCTGCCCTGCAATTCAAGCGGAGTATAGGGTTTTACAGCAGCAATAGAGGGTATATTGCTCTTAATCAGGAAAGTGGGTATTAACTCGAGCAAACCGCCTATGGCCACCAGCACGAAACTTGCTACCAGCATTTGCACCGGCTTTCTTTCAATCCACTTGTGCCAGTATTCCTTTCCATATACGGCATGGTCTTCCGCAATAGGCGGTGCCTGGGTTTCTTCTTCCGCTACCAAACTGCCTGCACCAACCGTCTTAGACAGATTGTAAACCATGATAAACATCCCCACGAGGTACAATAAACCACCCACACTTCTTAGCATGTAGAGGGGTAGAATATGTGTAACCGTCTCCAGGAACTGAAAGGCCAGCGTACCTTCTTCAGTAAATTGCTTCCACATCATCGCCTGAGTAAATCCGGCCCAATACATCGGGATGGCATACAATACAATTCCAATTGTACCAATCCAGAAATGGGTGCCGGCCAGTTTGAGTGAGTATAACGGCGTGTTATACAGTCTGGGAATGAGCCAATATAAAATACTGAAGGTTAAAAATCCATTCCAACCCAAAGCTCCCACATGCACGTGGGCGATTGTCCAGTCAGAGAAGTGTGAAATAGCGTTGACCGACTTCAAACTCAACAGGGGGCCTTCAAAAGTGGCCATTCCATAACAAGTAATGGCTACCACCATGAATTTTAACACCGGATCTTCCCGCACCCTATCCCATGCCCCCCTGAGCGTAAACAACCCATTCAGCATACCTCCCCAGGAAGGAGCGATCAGCATCACACTGAATACAACCCCCAGACTTTGTGCCCAGTCGGGCAATGCGGTATATAACAAATGGTGAGGTCCAGCCCAGATATAAATAAATATAAGCGCCCAGAAGTGAATGATAGATAGCCGGTAACTATATACAGGACGATTCGCTGCCTTCGGCAGAAAGTAATACATGATTCCTAAATAAGGAGTTGTCAGGAAAAAGGCAACAGCATTATGTCCATACCACCATTGCACCAAAGCATCCTGAACACCGGCATACCAGCTGTAACTCTTGAAAAGACTCACCGGCATTTCAAAAGAGTTCACTATATGCAACATGGCTACTGTAATCCAGGTGGCGATATAAAACCAAATGGCAACATATAAGTGTTTTTCGCGGCGTTTTAAAATGGTTCCGAACATATTCACTCCGAATACAACCCATACCAGGGTAATGGCAATATCAATAGGCCACTCTAATTCTGCATATTCTTTTCCGGTTGTATAACCCGCCAGCAATGTCACAGCAGCAGACACGATAATCAGTTGCCAACCCCAGAAATGAATATTGCTGAGTGTTTTGCTAAACATCGGCGCTTTACAAAGTCTTTGCAGGGAATAATAAACCCCCATGAAAATACCATTGCCCACAAAAGCAAAAATTACCGCATTGGTATGCAGGGGTCTAACCCTGCCAAATGTTGTAATGGGCAGATTGAAATTCGCAGCAGGTAAATACATCTGTACGGCTGCGAGTAAGCCTACCAACATACCCACTGCCCCCCATAAAATTGTTGCGAAAGCAAAGTTTTTTACAATGCGATTGTCATAATAAAATGTTTCAGCTTGCATATCCTGGATAAGATTAATTGTTTGAAAACTTTGATGAAATTGTTTGATCTGATTGGGTTGATTTTACTTGCTTCTCTTTTGAATCCGGCCGCTTGTCGTCAAAAAGTATGCGCATCGCAGGGGCAGTTTCATCATCATACTGACCCGTTTTTACATTCCAGATAAAGGCAAAGAGGAATAGACCGGCAATAGAAATACTGGCTACCAGCAACAAAATAATCACACTCATACTACCTGTTTATAAAGACAAAACTAAAAACGGCAGATGGGGTGAAGTATGACAAAAATCAGTTTTCAAAAATTTATTTGAGTCCGAGCCGATTACAATACCAGTTGCTGAGTCCAAACGAAATCAATAAGATACTCATGCTGCTGGCAGGCATTAAAATGGCTGCAATCATCGGGTGAAGGGTTCCCTGTACCGCAAAAAAGAGTCCGATCAGATTGTATATGACAGACACCACAAAAGCAATGAGCACAATTTTTTTATTCGCCCGGGCGACTTTCAAAAAAGCATCCAGTCTTGGCAGTGCTTCTGCCGAAAGAATACAATCACTTGCCGGAGTAAACCGGTTGCTGTCATCTGTAACAGCGATGCCAACATCTGCCTGTAGCAGTGCCCCGGCATCATTTAACCCATCCCCCACCATGATCACCCGGTGGCCCTTTTGCTGAAAATTATTTACAACCTCCTGCTTATCTGTTGGCAACTGATCGAACAACAAGGGCACTTCCCTGCCAAAAAGTTGCTGCAAAAAAGACTGATCAGATGACTGATCTCCACTAACAACGGTTAATGCATACCGTCTTTTCAACGAATAAATTAACCCATTCAGCCCCTCCCGGTATTCATTACTAAATGTAAACTTTCCCAACACCTTACCTTCCCAGGAAAAATAAACTTCAGAAAAACTGGTAGCAAGGTTACTTTCCCCCAATACAAAACGGGCCGACCCGAGCATCAATAATTCATCTCCCACCAACCCCTCTATACCTCTACCCGGGAATTCATTGTATGACTTCACTTGTAAAAGTTGTGGAACAGCCGCCCAATCATGTATGGCCTTGCTGAGTGGATGAGTGGACTGAACAGCCAGACTGGCCAGATACCTTCGCTGGAAAAAAGTAAGCGGCTCTCCATGATATCGTACTTCAGTAAACCGACCGGTAGAAAGGGTACCGGTCTTGTCAAAAAGAATCGTATCGGCTGTTGCTAAATTTTCAAGTGTCTGGGCATTGCGCAAATAAAACTGATTGCGTCCGAGTCTTCGTAATATATTGCCGTTGGTAAATGTATTACTCAATAACAAAGCACAAGGACAAGCTATGATTAATACTGATGTTACCGCATTGAGGGCCAGTGTAGCATCTGCATATAACCAGTAAACGCCCGCTACCATTGCAATAGTAAATACAGCCCAGGTGAAATACCGACTCAAAGCATGAACAAAAGATTTCTTTTCCTTTGCCTCCTTTTTTTCTTCCTGCCGGTTCCAGAGCTGTGTTAAATAACTTTGTGTCACCTCCCGAATCACCAGCAACTCTATGTTCGCCCCCAGTTGCTTTCCCCCGGCATAAATAATTTCCCCCATTTCTTTCTCCACCGGCATGCTTTCACCGGTGACAAAACTATAATCGATCAATGCCTTTCCCCGGGTTAGAATGCCATCAGCGGGTATCAGGTCGCCATGATGAATCAAAATCGTATCATTCAGTGCCAGTTCAGGAAGAGGAACCGTTGTAGTCGCTTCCGGCCTAACAACTGTCACTGCCATGGGAAAATAAGAAGTATAGTCCCTGTCAAAACTTAACTGGCGATACGTTTTATCTTGTAAAACCCTTCCGAGCAACATAAAAAAAACAATGCCACTCATCGAATCAAAATATCCGCCTCCCGATTGCGTCAAAACCTCATAGACACTCCGGATAAACGTAACAAAAATGGCAAGGGCAATAGGTGCATCAATATTGAGAAAACGAGAACGAAGACCAGACCAGGCGCTTTGAAAAAATTCACCGGCACTATAAAAAAATACCGGTAGACTTAGTAAGAGATTGGCTAAACGAAACAACTGCTGCAATGCCTTTTCCTGTGCATCAATGCCAAAATAATCCGGAAAACTCATGAGCATAATATTGGAAAAACAAAATCCGGCTACCCCCAATTTGAAAATACGCGACCTATCTACTGAAGAAGAACCTGCCTGCAAGTCATGCATGCTGAAGTAGGGCTCATATCCTACACTGGTCAACAATTCTGCCAACTGCCTAAGAGATATTTGTTCATGCTCAAAAACAACCGTCACTTTTTTGCGCTCAAAATGAACCTGAGAACTAATTACGGCGGGATTCAGGCGATGCAGATTCTCGAGCAACCACAAACAACTGCTGCAATGAATCTGAGGGAGATATAACTCAACATGACACTGCCGGTCATCCTGAAATCGAATGACGCCCTGTTGAATTTTAACATCATCCAGAAAAGCAAATTGATCACTTCGGATTTTCCTAAGTTGATTGCCGGGATTCTTATCCAGCTCATAATAATCACACATGCCGGCTTGCGCTAATATTTCATATACCATCTTGCACCCGCTGCAACAAAAAGATTTTTCATCTGCCGAGATGCCCCCTGTACCTACTACTTCCCCGCAGTGATAGCAAAGCTGAGCTGACTGAATTAATTGCTTCTTTTCCATGTTAGTTTAGTTGACGCGCATGGATTGAAGACAGGATGGATAAAGAATATTCTGCTCAACAAAAATCCACTGATGAATTTTTTTCTCCAGCTGAAAAAACTGCTGAACACAATCCCTCCAGCCCTTACTCCAGTAGGGAAGAACTTGAAAATGATTCAGCAGGTGGCGGATTTTTTGCAACAAATCAGCGATGCCCCTTTGTGTATGAACTATATAGGTCCATACCGCAGGGGCAAGAACAAATAAGGGCTTCCTGCTCTTAATAACAGGAAAAATCAGGTTCTTCTCTTTCAGGAATAAATGTTTCATTTCGTCTTCCATCTTCAAAAAAACGAGCTGAACGATTTCAGCAATAGAATCTGAGAAATGCATTTCCTCCTGTTGCTCAAAATAATGCTCGATGTCACTGCAAATTGATAATAGCTCATCATGACACTCCTGCTCAATCTGATCACAGAGCGCTGCAGGCGGTATAGAATCACCAATCTGTATGTTCCAAAAACTGGGTTGCATGCCGAAAACAAGGAAATACTTTTACAAAATCCGGCAGCAAGTACGAAAGAAACTGAAACTCAACAAATGACATTTATCATCTTTGAGAAAATCTCAATAAAAATCAGTAAAAATGGGTGCTAAACAGTGTTAGTCCTGCAAATTGGCAGTATGAAGCAGCTCGCGGGGCTGAATGATCTTGATCTTTTTGCCCTCTAAATCAATCATCCCCTCTTTTTTAAATTCACTCAAGAGCCGGATGGCTGATTCCGTAGCAGTACCTACCAGATTGGCGATGTCTTCCCTCGAAAGCCGCACATTCAGGGTAACCCCATCTGCCTCGTATCCATAGGTTTCCTTGATAAAAAGAAGGGTCTCTGCCAATCGTTCCCGAATCGGCTTCTGTGCCAGATGGGTAAGCTTGATCTCTGCCCGGTGCAACTCATCACTCAGCAACTTCATCATCTCGAATGCCAGGTTACTGTCTAGCTTCAATACTTTGATAAAAAGATCCCTTGGAATAAAACATACCTGGGTATCTTCCAATGCTTCCGCACTCGCACTATACCGCTCCCCGCTGAGTAACGCCCGGTATCCCAGAATATCTCCCGGCTTTACCAACCGGATGATCTGGTCTTTCCCATCGTCGCCCATATGTGAAAGCTTTACCTTTCCTTCACTGACACAAAACACCCCCAGGGGCCTCCCCCCCTCACTAAAAAGCGACTGGCCTTTCTTAAATACACTGCAGGACTTTTGCTCATTGATCTGATTGATATGATCCTCGTGTGCCTTACAAAAAACTGAATTGAAACGTTGGTTACAGGATTGACAAGTGGAGGGATCAGGAGCACTATTCATATAACTAAATTATGCTTTTTATAAAGACCCTCATTGCATAAAATGAAAATATAATTTTAAACTCCCTGAATGACAGCTTTTCAGCCGTTAATACTAATTTTACATCGATGGCATATTTTAACTGGAACGATAGCCTGAATTGGTTGTCGAAACTGACTATCAGGAGGGGGTGGAATGCAGCCAAGGTATATGCCTCTTATCTCCTGTCTCAAATCTCAGGGCGACCTATCCAGTGGGGATTACCCATCGCCATTTCCTTCGAACCCACCACCTCCTGCAACCTGCGCTGCCCGGAATGCCCCAGCGGTCTTAGGGCCTTTACCCGACCAACCGGTATGCTGCAGCAGGACTTCTTCCGGCAAACCATCGATGACATCTACCAAGATCTCTCTTATCTGACTTTTTATTTTCAGGGAGAACCCTACCTGAACCCTGAATTCCTTTCTATGGTCAGCTATGCCCATGAAAAAGGAATTTACACCGCCACTTCCACCAATGCCCATTACCTGACCGATGAAAAAGCGAGAGAAACCGTGGAAAGTGGATTAGACCGGTTGATCATCTCCATCGATGGCACCACCCAGGAAGTATATGAACAATATCGTGTAGGGGGACAGTTGCATAAAGTACTGGAGGGAGCCCGCCGCATCGTTCGCTGGAAAAAAGAACTGAATAGCAAAACCCCCTTCGTATTTTTTCAGTTTCTCGTTGTTAAACCCAATGAACATCAGTTAGAGGAAGTTCGCCGGCTGGGAAAAGAAATCGGGGTAGACCAGGTTCGCTTCAAAACAGCGCAGGTATATGATTACGAAAATGACCCACACCAACTGATTCCCGAAAACAACAAATACAGCAGGTACAAAAAAGATAGTCGCGGTGTCACCCGCGTAAAAAGTGGCCTGCAAAACAAATGCTGGAAACTCTGGCATGCCAATGTAATTACCTGGGATGGACTCGTTGTTCCCTGTTGCTTCGATAAAGATGCACTCCATCAACTCGGCGACTTGAAAACCAAACCCTTTCGGGAAGTTTGGCAAAGTAAATCCTATCGCACCTTCCGGGAACAACTAATGAATGGAAGAAAGAACATTGACATCTGTTCCAACTGCAGTGAAGGATTGCGGGTTTGGGAAAACTAATAATAATAACAATTGATTCGTTTACATGAAAACTCGTTTGTCTGACATTCCCTTATTAAAATCCTTACTGCTGCTGTTGCTCACATGGTTCGTTGCTTCAGCACAATCGCAATCTCCCAATTATGAATTCAGGGGGGTATGGATAGCTACTGTAGAAAATATTGATTGGCCAAAAAGCAAACAACTCACACCCGAAGAGCAACGGGCCTCCTTCATCCGCCTGCTCGATATGCACCAGAAAAATGGAATGAACGCAATCGTAATGCAGGTGCGTCCCTCCGGTGATGCTTTTTATCCTTCCACACTCGAACCCTGGAGTGAATACCTGACCGGACAACAAGGCCTGGCACCGAATCCTTATTACGATCCTCTGGAGTTCATGATTAAGGAAACCCATCAACGGGGTATGGAATTTCATGCCTGGTTAAATCCCTACCGCGCAGTGTTCAATGTCACCCGCTCTTCCGTAGCCCCTAATCATCCTACCCGCTTATATCCGGACTGGTTCCTGGTTTACGGAGACAAGAAATATTTCAATCCCGGACTCCCGGAGGTAAGAAAATTTACCGTCGCAGTAGTAAAAGACCTCGTGAAAAGGTATGATCTGGATGCCATTCACATGGATGACTACTTTTATCCCTATCGCATCCCCAATAAAGAATTTCCCGATGAAAAAACTTTCAAAGAATGGGGGAAGGGAATGAGCAAAGATGATTGGCGCCGCAGCAACTGTGATAGCATCATCCTCAACCTTCACCAGGCCATTCGTGAAGTCAAACCATATGTAAAATTTGGTATTAGTCCTTTCGGCGTTTGGCGCAACCAGAGTCAAGACCCGATGGGCAGCAATACCAAGGCAGGACAAACCAACTATGATGACCTCTACGCCGATATTCTTCTCTGGCTGCAAAAGGGCTGGATCGACTATGTAGTTCCTCAATTGTACTGGGAGCGGGGACATGCACTTGCTGATTATTCCACCTTATTAAAATGGTGGAATGATAACAGCTACGGAAGACAATTATACATCGGTCATGGATTTTACCGGGCCGGCAGTAACCCGGGATGGAAAAATCCCCATGAATTGCCCGCACAAATCAAAGAATTGCGCAGTTTTCGTGCTACCCAGGGTAGCGTTTATTTCAGCAGCAAATCATTTGAAACGAATCCCAATGGCTGGTGTGATACGCTCAGAAATAACTATTATCAGTTTCCTGCCCTGGTGCCCGCTATGCCCTGGATAGACGATAGCAGTCCGGAAGCACCCAGGGTGATAAAAAAAGGAGGGACCCAATTTGAAATAGCTTATACGGGACAGGAAAAAATAAAGGGGTTGGGACTTCTGACAATTCCGCAAGGAAAAGAACCACGCTTCATTGATGCCCAACTTATTCAGGTATTTCCCCAACAAATACGCATCAACCTTCGGTTAGAGGATTACCCTGTTACCCGTGGAAACAGAACCTTTGTAGTCACAATCGACCGGGGAAATAATGTGAGTCCCTTAACCGAATTAAAATAAGAAGCACCCAACATTTTATTCGTGCCATTTACCAAACAGCGTCTCGACCCGCTGCGTTCGATAAGAAAAAATATGCTGCAGTTGGCGCTTCACAAACAAAACATGTGCAATGTCACCTAAAAATCCAAGTGGCAAGCGATAATGAACAATGTCTGTCATCTCGACCCCTCCGGCTATCTCCCTGAAATGGTGCTGGTGATGCCATAAACTATAGGGCCCTATTCTTTGCTCATCAATAAAGTAGCGCCTGTCTACCGCCTGGGTTATCTCTGTCATCCAGTAGAGAGGAATTCCCAGCACGGGTTTAACCTTGTACTCTATAATTTGTCCGGCATACATTTTTTCGCCGTGGTGCTTGGAAATAATCTGAAAGCCCAGGTGCTCGGGCGTAATCAATTGCAGGTTATCGGGCCGGCTAAAAAAATCCCAGGCCTTATCTATGTTCACCGGAATGCGAATAACTGTTTTGATGGAATAGGTAGCTGACATAAATTAGAAAATATATTACATCAACACCGGCGGAAAAGATATGTTCGAAAATAGTGAGAAAGATTCCGATCATAAGACTCTGTTCCTGCTACCCATTCGAAAAAGCAGCTTACAGCTACCCTCCTGCGTAATTTGATTTACCGCTACCTTTGTGCTGCATGAAAAAATTGCTGCCGGCCGGCTCTGTCTGTATTTTTATCTTTCTCCTGCCCCTGATGGGAGGCTGGTTATTTTCCAGTTCCTGTGCCAATATCATTCCCCCGGTAGGGGGGCCCAGGGATTCCCTGCCACCCATTTTGGTTGCGGCTAACCCCAAAGACTCCGCCACCAACGTTCAGCCCAAAATCATCACGCTCACTTTCAATGAATACGTTAGCGTGAATGAAATTTTTAAGTACCTGATCGTCAGTCCCGACATGACCAATCAACCACAGGTAGATTATAAACTGAGAAATGTTACCATAAAAATTAAAGACACCCTGCGCAAGAATACCACTTACTCCTTTCAATTTGGCGAAGCCATCCGGGATGTCAACGAAGGAAATATCGCACGCAACTTTACCTATGTCTTCTCCACCGGACCTCAGCTGGATTCTTACACTTATAGTGGAAAAGTATTCCTGGCAGCCAGCGGAAAGATTGATTCTAACCTGCTGGTTGTTTTACATAACAACCTGTCAGATACCGCTATTTTCAAACTGAAGCCCCCCTATTATACCCGACTCAACGGGAAAGGAGAATTCCAATTCAACTTTTTGCCCAAAGACAGCTTTCAGGTATTCGTGGTCAATAGCGCTTTTAATAAAAAGTATGACGATAGCACCCAGCTTTTTGCTTTCCTACCCCGAACCGTAATACCGGGTAGTAAAAATATCGATACCCTGTATGCCTATCAGGCACTCGAACCCAAGCCCACCACTACTTCTTCTCAGCCTGCCGTAAAAGCTGTATCCAACAAAGAAGACAAGCGCCTCCGCTATACCACTACATTAGACAATGGGCGGCAGGACCTGCTCAAACCTTTTCAAATAAAACTGCAGCGAAAAATTCAACAACTGGACACTGCTGGTATCATATTATTAGATACGTTTTACCGACCCATTACCGGCACCTCTCTGAAAGTAGATACTTCCGGAAAAACAATCACCCTTCAGCATCCCTTCAAGGAAAAACAAGCCTTCGTTTTGATTTTGAAAAAAGATGCCATCACTGACTCGGCAGGTGCTACCCTCGTAAGAAACGATACCATCAAACTCAGCATGAAAAAACAAGAGGACTATGGCAGCATCCGAATTAAATTCCTGAACCTGAATCTGAACAAACGTCCTGTTTTACAGATATACGAAGGAGATAAATTCGTCGATGCCTTTCCTATTACATCTCAGGAATGGAAAAAAAATCTTTTTTATCCGGGCAACTACGAACTGCGCATCCTGTATGACACCAATGGAAACGGCAAGTGGGATCCCGGCCAATATCCCGGCAACAAAAAACTGCCTGAAATTGTATGGCTGGTTCCCAAAGAACTGTCAGTAAGAGCAGGGTGGGACAATGAAATGACCCTTCAGCTCTGAGCCGCTGAAAATATAATTGTAACTTTACCCGAACCCTCCCGAGAGAATCTTTATCATGCCGCTCCCCTCGCAATTACTGGAAAATGCTGTAGCCGCCTTTGCCAAACTTCCGGGCATTGGCAGGAAAACAGCCCTGCGGCTGGTACTGCACCTGCTGAAGCAGGAAGAAGAAATGGTCACCCACTTCGCAGAGACAATTGCTAAATTGAGAAAGGAAATTAAATTCTGCCAACGCTGCCACAATATCAGCGATGGAACCCTTTGTTCTATTTGTACACAAAGCAGCCGGAACCAGCGACTGATCTGCGTGGTAGAAAGTATTCGGGATGTAATCAGCATTGAAAATACCGGGCAAATGAATGGCACCTACCATGTATTGGGCGGTATTATCTCCCCCCTCGATGGAATCGGACCCGAACAACTTCATATAGCAGGCCTACTGCAGCGGATTGAAGAAGAACAAGTCGAAGAATTAATCTTCGCCCTCAATCCTAATATCCAGGGGGATACTACTATCTACTACATCCAGAAAAAAATTGCTCACCTCCCCTGTAAAATCACTACTATCGCCCGTGGCATCTCTTTTGGCGGAGAACTGGAGTTTGCCGATGAAATGACCCTCGCCCGAAGCATCGCCCACCGCCTACCCGTTCAGCAATACGTAAAATAATCGCTTCCACTCATCCCGGTTTAACATTTTCAGTCTCATAATTAACGGGCAATTGAATAATTTTACGTTTCCTAAAAACATGTACCTACATGAAAAATTGGTTGAAAACTTTACTGATAATCGGAGGCATCTTACTGATTGCCGGGTTAGGACTACTCTACTGGATTTTCAACAAACCACACCGGGATGTTGCGAAAGAACAAGGTATACAATTAACCGCCCAACAACTTTTTGATGCTTTTCGCAAAGATGAATCTGCTGCCAATGCCTTGTATCTAGACAAAGCCATTGAGCTAACCGGCACCGTTGTTGAAGTCAGTACCAACCAGGAGGGACAAAAAGTAGTAAATTTTTCTACCGATGACCCCTTTTTTACTATCAACTGTACTTTTAAAACCGACCCGGGAAACCTTCAACCCGGTGATGCTATCGTATTCAAAGGAATCTGCACCGGATATATTCCAGATGCCAGCGTAGTTATCAATGAAGGCGTACTGATCAAATAAAATCATTTATGAAATACCTGATTGTTTCCCTCTTCACTGTTTCTTCTTTTTTATATTTTCAGCCGGTAAACGCACAAAAAAATTTTGGCACCCGCAACGGACAAATTCTTTTTCAGTCCCCCACTGATGAAGATGTGAAAGCCACCAATAATGAGGTGAGCAGCAGATTGTCTGATAATGGCACCCTGAGCTTTAGTTTGCTGATTAAAAGCTTCCGCTTTAAAATGGCGGAAATGCAAGACCACTTCAATACAGAATACATGCATAGCAGCCAATATCCCCGGGCTGACTTCAAAGGCACGATTAGTAATATCAAAACGGTTAATTTCTCTAAAGATGGGAACTACCCCGTAGACGTAACGGGTGACCTCACCCTGCATGGCGTTTCCCGGAAAGTAAGCTCCAAGGGCAACCTTACGATTAAAGCCGGTAAGCCCTTGGCCAAAGCCAGCTTCACCATCATCGTAAAAGATTTTGGCATCAAAGCCGATGATGTAACTGAAAAAGTAATAATTACTGTTAACTGCCAGTATCAGTAACCCTTTCATTTTGAAAAATAGCTGTAGAAACGTACCTTTGCAGCATCATTCAGGTGGATTTGTTTATTGTTCAGCCTGTCGCTATTTCCCGTTGGGGATTATCGAACTAATAAACGTTGGGGATTAATTGCTCCCATCTGCACTTCTCAGCGTTGTTAGTAATGGAATAATTTGATTAACTGATCATCCATTCTGCGACCATGGATATACGGGAACTGCTGTTACAGAAAATACTGGTGATAGATGGGGCTATGGGCACCATGATTCAACGCCACCGCCTGACGGAAGAAGATTACCGGGGCGAACGCTTTCGCAATTGGCATACCGATGTAAAAGGAAACAATGACCTGCTCTGTATTACCCGTCCCGAAATCATTCAGGGGATTCACTTGCAGTACCTGCAAGCCGGAGCTGACATCATTGAAACCAATACTTTCAGCAGCACCCGCATTGCCATGGCAGATTACGAAATGCAATCACTGGCCTATGAACTCAATGTAGCCGCTGCCCGCTGTGCCCGTGAAGCCGTCAATACTTTCCTCCAAGACCAACCCGATGCGGGACCACGCTTTGTTGCCGGAGCCATCGGTCCTTTGAATAAAACCCTCAGTCTTTCCCCCGATGTCAATAATCCCGGCTTCAGGGCCGTAACTTTTGAAGAAGTGGTATCGGCCTATGAAGAACAAATATCCGGACTGACCGATGGGGGGGTAGATCTGTTGCTGATAGAAACCATCTTTGATACCCTGAACGCTAAAGCAGCCATTGCGGCAGCTAACCGCTATTTCAGAAAAAAACAGACAGCCCCACTGCCCATCATGATCAGTGGTACCATTACCGATGCCTCAGGAAGAACCCTGAGTGGTCAAACCCTGGAAGCATTTTATATCTCAGTAATGCATGCCCGACCATTGAGTATCGGACTCAACTGTGCGCTGGGTGCGGCTGAAATGAGACCACATATCGAAGAACTTTCACAAATAGCCACCTGCTTTACTTCGGCATATCCAAATGCAGGACTACCCAATGCCATGGGAGAATATGATGAGCAACCCCATGAAACAGCCCATTTCATTGAAGACTGGGCCAAAGAAGGTTTTGTGAACATTGTCGGCGGTTGCTGTGGTACCACACCCGATCATATCCGGCACATCGCTGAAGCAGTAAAAAAACTACAACCTCGCCACTTGCCTGAAGTGCTGACCACCAGATGAAATATCCCATGAGTTCAATTCAAATACATCCTTACCTGCGATTGTCCGGACTGGAACCCTTGGTAATCAGACCGGAAACCAATTTCGTCAACATCGGTGAGCGTACGAATGTTACCGGCTCTAAAAAATTTGCTCGGCTGATTCGCGATAATCAACTCGAAGAAGCCCTCTCTGTTGCCAGGCAACAGGTAGAAAGCGGGGCACAAATACTGGATGTGAATATGGACGATGCCATGCTCGACGGCGTTGCAGCCATGACGCAATTCATTAACCTCCTGCAAAGTGAACCTGATATCGCACGTATCCCTATCATGATCGACAGCTCTAAATTCGAGATCATACAGGCCGGACTGCAATGTATCCAGGGGAAGTGTATCGTGAACTCCATCTCACTTAAAGAAGGAGAAGAAAAGTTTTTAGAACAGGCACATATCTGTCGCGACTTCGGCGCAGCAGTAGTAGTAATGGCTTTTGATGAAGTCGGCCAGGCAGATACGCTGCAACGCAAAGTAGATATCTGTACCCGTGCTTATCAGCTATTGACAACAAAAGCAGGATTTCCACCCGAAGACATCATTTTCGATCCCAATATTTTTGCCATAGCAACCGGTATTGAGGAACACAACAACTATGCAGTAGATTTTATTGAAGCTACCCGCATTATCAAGCAGAACCTTCCATTGGCGAAAGTAAGCGGAGGCGTTTCAAATGTATCTTTTTCTTTCAGGGGAAATGAACCGGTAAGAGAAGCCATCCATGCCGTTTTTCTTTACCATGCTGTCCGGGCCGGTATGGATATGGGAATTGTCAATGCAGGTCAGTTAGCCGTTTATGATGAAATTGAACCGGAGCTGAAAAGATTATGTGAAGATGTTATCCTGAATCGGAACAATGATAATAACCAAGCTACCGAGGCACTTATCAAATACGCTGAAACTGTCAAGACCCAGGGAAAAGTGCAGGTAAAAGATGAGGCCTGGCGCAATGAACCTATTCAAAAACGGCTGGCGCATGCATTGATCAATGGAATTACTGACTACATTGAAAGTGATACCGAAGAAGCCAGACAGGCATATGCCACTCCCCTCGAAGTAATTGAAGGCCCTCTGATGGATGGCATGGGCATCGTAGGAGATCTTTTCGGTGCAGGAAAGATGTTTCTGCCCCAGGTAGTAAAAAGTGCCCGGGTAATGAAAAAGAGCGTGGCAGTTCTTACCCCCTTCATTGAGGCAGAAAAGGAACAAAAGAAATTACTGCAGTCCGCAGGCGATCCTTCAGCAGTTGATTCGGGTGCTGCCGCCAAAATCCTTTTGGCTACCGTAAAAGGAGATGTGCATGATATTGGAAAAAATATAGTAGGAGTAGTACTGGGCTGTAATGGATATGATATCATTGACCTGGGGGTAATGGTGCCGGCTGAAAAAATTCTGGAAACTGCTCAAAAAGAAAAAGTGGATATCATCGGATTGAGCGGACTAATCACGCCCTCACTTGATGAGATGGTTCACATCGCCCGTGAAATGAAGAGAAGAGGAATGAAACAACCCCTGCTGATCGGAGGAGCCACTACTTCCCGCATGCATACAGCAGTTAAAATTGCACCGGAATATCCGGGCAAAGTCGTTCATGTACTCGATGCCTCCCGCAGTGTAACCGTAGCCGGTAGCTTACTGAGTAAAGATCAGCAAAACCAATTCCTGGAGAGCATTGAAAAAGAATATGCCGGACTGAAACATTCATTCGATAATAAAAAAACGGTCAAAGAATACCTCAATTATGCAGATGCCCTGCAAAACAAAGTGAAAATCGACTGGGAGTCATTCAGACCGGTGACCCCTTCCTTCTCCGGAACCAAGCAATTTGATTCCTATGATTTGCAAGAACTCAGATCTTATATTGACTGGAAGCCTTTCTTCATTGCCTGGGAATTACATGGTAATTTCCCCGAAATTCTAAGCGACGCGGTAGTTGGCAAGGAAGCCACGAAATTGTATGAAGATGCCAACCGAATGCTCGATAAAATCATCGCTGAAAAATGGCTCACTGCAAAAGGGGTGGTAGGTTTCTGGAAAGCCAATAGCAAGGGAGATGATGTGCTGGTCAAGCACAATGACCAAACCCTTCAGTTGTCTTTCCTGCGCCAGCAAATAAAAAAGGCGCCGGGCCAGCCCAATCTTTCACTGGCAGATTTCATTGCTCCTGAAAATGCCGGATACGATGATTATATCGGCGCATTTGCCGTTACTATTCATGGTATTGAATCACATATCAAAAAAATGGAAGCTGCCCATGATGATTACAGCAAGATCATGTTACAGGCCCTGGCAGACAGATTAGCAGAAGCATTTGCAGAAGCCCTGCACCACAGAACGAGAACCTCCTGGTGGGGATACAGTCCGGAAGAACAACTTAGCAACGAAGAATTAATTCAAGAAAATTATACCGGCATTCGCCCCGCACCCGGCTACCCTGCCTGCCCCGACCACACTGAAAAATACCATTTGTTTTCCTTGTTACAGGCAACGGAAGCAACTGGCATCCAACTCACCGAAAATTTGGCTATGTATCCTGCTTCGTCTGTTTGTGGTTGGTACATCGCTCATCCGCAAAGTCAGTATTTCGGGGTAGGTAAGATTCAGCGGGATCAACTGGAAGATTACGCGAAGCGAAAAAGCTTAAACTTAGAAGAAGCAGAAAAATGGCTTCGCCCAAATTTGGAATAAAATTGCAAAACAAATTCTACTTTATTCAATCGATTCTTTCGATTCTTATCTTTTCCCCTCTGTTTTCACCTGCCCAAAAAAAAGCACCGGAAAGAAAGGGGGAGTTTTATTTCTCCTGGGGATACAACAAGGAATGGTATTCAAGATCCAATGTGAAAGTAAATCAGTCTGCTCTGGGCAATCAATATACTTTACACCAAGTCAAGTCACACGATAACCCCGGCTGGGATAAGGGCATTTTTAAAATCCCACTCAGCATTCCACAGTACAGTTACCGGCTGGGTTATTTTTTTGATAAAAAAAGAGGACTGGCTTTTGAGATCAACTTTGACCACACCAAACACATCATCCAGGATGGGCAAACAGTGAGAATATCCGGCAAGCTGGGTAATCGCTCAGTAGACAGCACCATTCTTTTTAGTTCCTCCAATGGATTCTATTATTTTCTGAACAATGGTGCGAATTTTCTGCTTTTTAACTTAGTAAAAAGATGGCGCCTAATTGAAACAGGCAATAAAAATTTTATGCTCGATGTTCTCGCCAAAGGTGGGATAGGTCCGGTAATTCCCCACGTGGAAAATAGTTTGTTTGGTAACAAGAATGAAGATGGATTCCAATTAGGGGGGTGGAATATGGGAGTTGAAACCGGACTGAAAGCGACTTTCTTTCGGAGTATATTTCTGGAGATGACAAACAAAGTAGATTATGCCCGCTATTCAGGATTAAAAATATATAAAGGCACCGCCAGCCAGGCGTTTGGAACTTATGAGCTGATATTGAACCTGGGGTTTACCTTCCCTGCGGGAAAAAAGACGCAACAACAATAAGTTATCTCTTCTCAAATAACCACCACAAGCGCTTCCTGGGCCTCACCTGATAATTCTGGCGGATATAAGATTGGATAAACTGCATGGCTTCGTCTACATCATCCGTCAGTAAGAATAATTTTTTGTCTTCCTCACTGATAGTACCTCTCTGTATCATGGTATCAATAGCATCTAACATCGGCCGGTAGTACTCTGTGCCAAACAAAACCATCGGGAAATTATTGATTACTTTGGTTTGAATCAAGGTGAGCGTTTCAAACAACTCATCCATCGTACCAAAACCACCCGGCATAATGATAAAGCCATAAGAGTACTTAACCAACATCACTTTACGGACAAAGAAATAATTAAAAGTAATCCACTTGTGCATGTAGGGATTGGGATGCTGTTCAAAGGGCAACTCTATATTACATCCCACTGATGTTCCATTGTTTTCATAGGCCCCCCGATTGGCCGCTTCCATGATGCCCGGGCCGCCTCCTGTCATGGTAGTAAAACCCAGCGCAGCGATTTGTTTGCCAAATTCGCGAGCTTTCTGATAATAATGGTCATCCTCCTTGAATCGGGCTGATCCAAATACGGTGATACAGGGATCCAAAAAATGGAGGGTCCTGAACCCCTTGATAAATTGCATGAATATATCCCAGCCAAAGAAAAATTCATTGATCCGGGGCTTAGGCCCGTCTAAAAAAACACTCTCCTTAGCAGGTATAATACGTTCTAATTTGGCCATGATAATTATTTTGATGAAAATCTATACGTAGTTATTTATTTGTAATATTACAATACATGTTTAGCTCCTCCACAAAATATTTTTTCTTCCTAATAACCTGGTTGTTTACTACCAACCATTCAATGGCTCAACAACAGGTAGTTTTGGAAGAATTTCGCTGTTACTCAGCAGTTGGACCCATGCCAAGCTATCTAAAAGATCCGGTCTTTAATCAGGCTCTGGCCAGACAAATACAACAAATACTGCACCAGGAAAGAGGATGGCAACTAACTGACTCCATGGGCCTGCCCGTTTTCTTTCCGGATATTAATCAATTAAAAAAAGAGAAATCACTGGTTGTAAAAGACAAGACGAACCCAAGGCTCCACTTATGGATTGACCTCATCGAATTCGAGCCCACCATTTTTTTTGGCGCTTCTGAAGAATATTCCAACGATACCGTTATTGCCAAACGATCCTCTTCCGTTATTCGCATCAGCTTCTATCTACTGAATAACCAAAATGCCTTAGTTGAAAAAAATGAGCTTGATATCTCGCTTTCCCAGGCCGCATCGCCTGCCATGGGCATTCTCTTCAATGGATTGCCGGAAGAAGGATTATCTTATTTTGTCTGCACTACCGCTCGCGGGTTCCGTGAAGCCATTGCAAAAAGTATGCAAATCATTTTTAATAAAGAGAACAATACCTCCCTCATTGAGTTAAAAGTTCCGCCTGCCTTTTACTATAACAACTTTATTCCCCAAAATGCAACCCAGCTTTTTCCAATTGTCAAAACTGAATTTAAAAACAATAGCTTTCGGTTCACGACAGAAAAGAATATTCACCTGCTGCGCAATGGAGAAATACAAGTAGTGGAAGTGTGGGTAAAGGGGAAAAGAAAAGAAGGCTTTCCCACTTATCTGTTTGATTCACTTCGGCTCATCAGAAAACAAGGGGAAACCGACTTTGTATGCCTTCAGCATGTAATGCGCGACGTACTGAATGATAGAACTTATGAGGCCCGATTTTTTGGTATATCCAATCAGGCGACTGTTTTGGAAGGAGAATTTCCGCTGGTCGAAAAATCTGTTCACTATATACTGGATAAGTCAGATACGGTAGCGCGCTTTACCATTCAAAAGAATCCCCGTTTAGATGAACCCGAAATGATTTGGCTGAATCGCTCTTACAATGGCTTAGATTCAGCCACTGTTTTTAATTTTGATCCGGTACCCAAAATTGCATTGCTTCTGACCCAAATAGAACTTAGAGGAACCTTATTGGGACAAAACTTTCACCTCAGAATAAGGGGTTCCCAGCAAAACTGGAAAGATATCTGGCTGGATGACCAATTGGTGATGCGTTTACGGGGCAAAGGAATCCCCGACAAATTCATGATTACCCGAGCAGTTTCAGACCCGCGAATACAAAACCTCCTGCTGTTACTGGCTACCTCACCCGTTCTGGATCTCCTCTAATGCTTCGCTTTGATTAGGCCCTTTCAACCCGATGAATTGATTATCTTGCCCCTACTTTGCTATTATGTCTACCATTCGTCTTATCAGTTATAATGTTAACGGAATCAGGGCAGCCATTAATAAAGGCTTCCTCGATTGGCTCGCAACAAATCCGGCAGATATCATTTGTCTGCAGGAAATCAAAGCAGAAAAGGAAAAAATTGATATTCCGGCTATCCATGCATTAGGATATGAAACCTATTTGTTCCCTGCCCAAAAAAAAGGATACAGCGGAGTGGCTATTTTAACACGTATCTCTCCTGAGAAAGTCTCGTATGGACATGGAGCATCAATCAGTGATGAAGAGGGCAGAGTGATTACAGCTGAATTCAAACAGTTTACCCTTGTTAATGCCTACTTCCCATCCGGCACCAGCGGAGATCTCCGACAAACTTATAAATACCAGTGGTTGGAAGAATTCAATCAGTATCTCAAAAAAACCAGACAATCACATCCCGGTCTCGTCGTTGTTGGAGACTATAACATAGCACACCGGGAAATTGATATCCACGACCCGAAAGGAAACAAGAAATCTTCGGGCTTTCTGCCGGAAGAAAGAGCCTGGATGGATCAGTGGCTGGCAGAAGGATGGATTGATAGCTTTCGGCATTGCCACCCGGAACAAGCAGGGGCCTACTCCTGGTGGAGTCAAAGATTTCCTTCGGTTCGCTTACAAAATAAAGGATGGCGCATTGACTATATCTGCATCACAACCCAACTGACAGGTTATTTAAAAGAAGCAGCCATCTTACCCGACATCCAACACAGCGACCATTGTCCCGTATTCGCAGCCTTTTCTTTTCCTGCTTAACCCACGACCATGCAATACCTGTATAATATTACTACCCTGGTGGCCCATCCCATCGCAAGCGACTGGCTGAACTGGATGAAAACCCACCACATCCCACAAATCATGGCGACCGGCTGTTTTCTCGAATACCGACTACTCAAACTCAAGGAACAGGATGAAACCGAAGGACTTACCTATTCCCTGCAACTTCTTGCAGATAACAGGGGAAACTATGATAAATATCTCGAACAATTTGCACCCGCCTTGCGTGAAGATGCCCGTCAACATTGGGCAGACAACGCACTCAGCTTCCGAACCCTCATGGAATTTGTGAATTGATTGTGGATACTTTTTTGGCTCAGAATGAAGGCCAACGGGGGTTTTTACTTCCAAAACTTTTATCCTGCAATCCAAACTCAACTATCGAAATCCGCTGAAATACTTGACAGCATTGAGTTTCAGCGAATTCATTCACTAAATTTATTTCTCCCCCTTCCCGGTACATACTGCTGAAATCCATATTTGATAAGGGTTTCAGGCGAAAGAAAAAAATAATAAAAATATTTTGCTGATTGATAAAAGCGAATAATTTTGTCGAGTTATTAAAACCATTAAATCAACTTCCATGAACAAAGCTGAATTGATCGCACAGATCGCTGACGATGCAGGAGTTTCTAAAACCCAGGCCAACGCTGCACTGGATTCTTTTGTAGCTGCTGTTACAAAGACCCTGAAAAAAGGTGACAAAGTTACCCTGGTAGGTTTCGGAACTTTCTCCGTTTCTAAGCGTGCTGCGCGTACCGGCCGCAATCCTCAAACCGGTGCTACTATCAAAATCAAAGCTAAGAAAGTAGCTAAGTTTAAGGCCGGAAAGGAATTGAGTGCTAAACTCTAATTTCTGACTGAAATTGAAAAAACCCCGTTTATCGCGGGGTTTTTTTATTTTTGCAATTCCTAATACAATAAAAATATAACCATGGGAAAAGGCGACAAAAAAACAGCCAAAGGAAAAAGATTCAAAGGCTCTTTCGGTAAAACAAGGCCTCAAAAAACCGGCACTACTGCCAAAAAGAAAGTAAAGGCGTCCTGATTACTCAGCAATCCTGACTTTTACAAGGAATCAATAAGAGCAGCTTGATCTAACGATTAGCTGCTCTTATTTTTTTTGGCCGCCAATACCTCCAGTGCCCCCACCAGTTTATCCAAATCCTGTAACCGAGTGTATACATGCGGAGTGACCCTCACACAGGAAATGTTCTCCCAAACAATTCCTACAGTATGAATTTTATACTGACTCATCAGCGCACTGTCTAATTCTCCCGGTGTCATACCCTGAATACTTACGCCGGCAATAGCACAGGCATATGCCGGCAGAAAAGAAGTATGGATCTTTACCCCGGGAA
Organism: Sediminibacterium sp.; assembly: GCA_044341525.1. Classification (GTDB taxonomy): domain Bacteria; phylum Bacteroidota; class Bacteroidia; order Chitinophagales; family Chitinophagaceae; genus Sediminibacterium. The sequence goes on from JBIIRN010000002.1 coordinate 29,582, forward strand.
TTTCTTTTGCCCGCAAAGCCCAGTAATTTTTCAAATACCTGATTCGCTCCTCCTTTCGCTTACTGCCAATGGCCAGGTGAAAATTCACGGCTTCGCCGATTCCTTGCTCAATGGGGAAACTCCTGGTACCCAGGGTTTCAAACTTCCGGATATCACTGCTGCGGGGCTTATCATTACAGGTTAATGGCCAGATCTTTTCAATTTTATCTTTTCGAATCCATAACATCCCACTTCCGATCGGAGCACTCAAAAATTTATGTAAACTGGTTCCAAAATAATCACACTCCAACTCAGGTATTTTAAAATCAAGTAGTCCGAAAGAATGCGCCCCATCTACGATAACTTCAATCCCCCGCGCATGTGCCATGCGAGCAATTTTAGCAACAGGCATGATCTGTCCGACCCAGTTCACTACATGGGTCACATGAATTACTTTGGTTCTCGGGGTGATGGCCTTCTCAAAAGCTGTGACAATCGCTTCCTCATCTTCCACCGGAAAATCAAAACTAATCTGGGTGTAAACAATTTTATCGCGCAAGGCACGCTGCCTCCAGGCCTGAATCATATTAGGATAATCCTGCAAAGTACCAATCACCTGATCCCCCGGCTTCAGATCCATTCCATAAATAACCGTATTCAATGCTTCTGTTGAATTTCGGTTGACAGCAATTTCATCCTCCGGACAACCTGCCAACTGCGCCAGCTTCTGCCTGAGAGGTTCCCGACCCTGATCCAGTATCCGCCACATATAATAGGAAGGGCCTTCATTGGACAACTGATTATACCGCTCAACTGCCTGTTGCACCACCCGGGGGGAGGGACTAACACCCCCATTGTTAAGGTTAACCAGATTGGAGTTGACAGTATAGGCCTGCTGAATGGTCATCCAGAAATCTTCATCCAGTGCTGCCTGTTCCGCACTCAGGTGACTAATTCTGTCAGTTGCTATCTCCCACTCAGCAGCAAGCGTTTCATTAAAAAGACTGGATGCCGAAAAAGCACCCGCCCATGTGCCCATTTTTCTGAGAAAGGTTCTCCTTGGTTCCATAGAAAAAAGTTGAACAGAAATTTACTGATTATTACCCAGATGATAACAAAAACGATGGGATAAATCTTTCTGCGTAACTTTGTATCTCAATTAAAAAGATGAAGTTTCACTCCCTATTTGCAGCAGTTGTTTTGGTATTACTGAATGTCGGCAGTGCTTTGGCGCAGTGCTCTATTTGCACCAAAACAGCCTCACAATTAGGAGAAGGGCCCGCTTCTGCACTCAATTCTGCCATCATCTACTTAGCCCTGGCACCCTTCGCCATTGTTGGTTACCTGGGCTGGCGCTGGTGGAAGAATGAAAAGCAAGTCATCCGGGAAGAACAATCCTAACACCGCTCATTCGCTCCAACGAAAACTTAAGAGCCAACTATTTTTGAATGCCGATATAATCGGCCATTTTCTGATTTTATAAGCGAAAACTAAGCTCCGGTGCCGCATCAGCCATCTAAAGAGACCCGGATTCCATCTTTGGCGCTTGGATAATTGCCAATACGCATATCCCTCCTGAAAAAATTGCTGTTCTTCGTTTGTAAGGTCATCGATTTTTCGAAAAGCATCCAGGTGCCTGACCAGCGTATTTCGAAAATGTTTCCTGTGCTCTGCTTCAGAAAGCCCCCGCTTTAATGTCATGTTATTTTCATGCGCCCGGTGATAAACCAGTATATCAGGAATGAATTGCAGACGACTGTCAGCCATAGCTACCACCGCCAACCACCAGTCCGGATAAACCCCCGGGGGCAAGGGAAATGCCTTAGCAAGTAACCTCCTCCTGAAAAGAATACTATGACCGCTGACCGTATTAAAAACACCAATCGAACGAGGATCAGAGCCCTGCATTCGCCGATTAAAGGCAGAAGGACGGGGGTTATCAGGAATGATTCCGGAAAACTTAACTGCATCACAATAAATCATTACTGCATCCTCCTCCAACGCCTCTGTCATCCGATACATTTTTTCCGGATGCCAGACATCATCCTGATCAGCTACTGCAATCAGTTCATAGCGGGCTGCTAATACCGCCTGCTCAAAATTGGCGGTTATCCCTATATTTTTAGGAAGCGTAATTAATCGAATGCGCTCATCCCGGGCAGCCAGCTTCCGGGCAATCTCAACCGTTTCATCAACAGATGCATCGTCTGAAATGATCAATTCAGCGATGGGAAAGGTTTGCTGTAAAATACTTTCCACCTGCTCTGTCAAAAAACGAGCCCCGTTATAGGTACATAGCACTACAGAAACAGACATAGGAAAATAATTTGTCAATAATCAAAATCCGCCTCAAATTAAGAGATAATTTCTTTGTTACAGTGTAGCGTTGCTTTGATTATCTTTATATCGCTACCCCGATTTTAAATAATGGCTGAAAAATACCATGCAGGCTGACTCTAAACCGCTCATATCAGTCGTTGTGGCGACTTACAATGGCGAGAAATTTCTCGCCCAACAGCTCGATAGTCTGCTGGCACAAACCTATCCCAACCTAGAAATTATAATCTGCGACGATGCCAGCACCGATGGCACTACCCTCTTGCTTGCCACTTATGGTGCTATTCATAGCAATATTCGAATCTATCACAACAAAGAAAACCTGGGATACATCCGCAATTTCGAGCGGGCCATCACTCTTTCCTCCGGCTCATTGGTAGCCCTCTGTGATCAAGACGATTACTGGCATCCTGAAAAGCTCACCCTCCAATTCGAGGCCCTGGGAGATGCTGCCCTCGTCTATTGTGATTCAAGTATCTGTGACGAAACATTACAACCCACGGGCCAGTTAGTTTCTACGATTAGCCGTTGCCAGAACTACAATAGTTGCCTGCAACAAGCTGTCTTCTGCCGAATCTATGGAAATACCATGCTCTTTAAAAAGAATATGCTGCAAAAAGCACTTCCCTTTCCCACTTCACTCCCCCATGACTGGTGGATTGCATTTCTGGCAGCTCACCGGGGAGGTATTGTCTACTGCGATCAGGTCTTAGTGGAATACAGGCAACATGAAGGGAATCTGATTGGTGCCGCTACAGGCAGTTCAAGATCTATGAGTAAGGAAGAAAGAAAGGAAGCCAACAAAAAAGAAGTGGCCGCTATCAGAGAACGAATGTCATTATTCTATGATACATGTCCGGCTGAACTTTCTTTCGAGAAAAAAGCACTGGAACAGTTAAACCGCTCCTATCGTGATTTTTCGCTTTCATCGAACCTACTTCGTCTCTACTGTTTTTTTCGCTACCGCAAGTGGCTGCTGGCAGTAAAACGTCGGTCTGCAGGAAGAAAAATTCTTTTCTGTCTGAAAATGCTGGTAAAGATCAAATGAGTCAACCGACTATTCTTCGATAAATATCCAAATATTGCCTGGCAGCAGTCTGCCAGCTAAAACTCAACGCATGGGCGCGGATAGACTCCTCGGGTGAGTTTGTTGCATAATGATGTAACCCTTGTTCCAACACCTCCTGTAAATGGTCGGCATCAAAAGATTCAAAATAATAAGCCAGTCGGCCGCCAATTTCAGGCAGCGAAGTATGGGTTGATAAAAATACCGGCTTCCCGAAATACATAGCTTCCAGCACGGGCATACCAAAGCCCTCTGCCAGGGAGGGAAAAACAAATGCCAGGCAATTACTATAATACCACTGCTTTTCTTCTTCCGGAATGGCCCCCGTAAATACCAGCCGCTCCGCTACGCCTAATCGCTGTGCCTCTAACTTGATTTTAGCGAGATAACTTTCATCTTGAATAACTCCTGCAATGACCAGTCTATAATCATTCCTCAGCAGCAAAGCAGGTAAAACATGAAAATTTTTCT
>JBIIRN010000065.1:0-9173 GCA_044341525.1 Sediminibacterium sp.
TGCATGCATTCATCAAAGGTTTGCCGGTGAAAGCTGCTGTCAAAAAAGAATTGCTCGCTATCACGCCCCATAATTATACGGGGGTGCATCCTTCTTTCTGATCTTTATAATTTTAATAAAATATACCCCCTGCGCTGATAGGTGCTCAATGCTGTCATGGCAGAGAGAGCAATATCAAATTCAGGTGCAATGGTAGCTGGAGGCAGATTCCGTTTCACCATTGATTGAGCACAAACTTCAAGACGGATCCCTGCCGTTTTCAAGGCACGAAAGAGTGCTAAGTTGGGATTGGGAACTCCGTGTCTTTGCAGGTAGGCCGAATCGGTTTGAATGAAAGGTGCTGCAGGTCCATGAATGACGGCCACGAGGTGCAAACGTTCCGGTGAGACACCTCCTAATACATGAAGATTAGCAATTGAAGCAATTTTTTCCATCAGCTCGTGCACCTGTTCGGGCTTAGAATTATCGGTATTGACTTCCACCACAATGTTGTAGGTCTGACCCGGATCGGGTTTCTCCACCGGAATGGGTATGGCATTTACTCCGCCATATCCTTTTACCAGCGGATATACTTTTTGCTGGGCATGGGTGAAAAGGGAAAGAAAGAGGAAAGGAAATAAGAGTAATATTTTCATGAATAAAACTTTAGAACAAGGTAACAAATAAAATAAGAAAGTAAACGCTTATTGAACGGGATAAAACTGCTCGGGTCGATTCTCCCGGAATCGACGAAGCAAGGTTTTTATCATTTCATTTTCCGGATAAGGTGTAATTTTTTGACGAATCTGTTCCAGTGATTCATCCGCCTGCCATTCCGTCGACTGACTCATTCCATAAAACTTACCTTGTTCAACCAATATCAATCCTTCCCGGTCACGTATCACATAGCTGGCTTGCTGGTCTTTTAATTGACGAAGGGCGGTTTCAATTTTTTCGTTGTGAAGTTCTTGGGGAGGCAAAGGATTAGAAGGTGTTTTTTCCAGAAAACAGAGAAAAGGATGTAAATCGCAACTACGCGCCAATTTCCAGAGGGTTCTGTGAGCATCTGCCATCAATCCGAAGGAACAGATGGGCGTAGTTTGTTTATTTTTCCGATCAATGGCGAGCCGCCGAAATCCGGCTGCATCGGTAAAATGGTAGATGGACCAAGTAGCTTCGAATCTTTTCTGGCTCTTATTGAAAGCGGGCCAGAGTCTTTTTATTTCGATGCTTTCCAACATCTCAGCGAGTAATTCAGAAGCACATACTGTATGGCCGATAGTATAGACGGACTTGAGGAGGGATTGTCTTTTCTCGGAAGTATCAAGACCGGTGAAATGGCTGATGACCCTTTTTCTGATTTGTTTGGCCTTGCCTACATAGATAACTTTTCCCTTTTTGTCATAAAAGTAGTAGACCCCCGGGAGTTGAGGCAGGGAATTGATCTGATCGACAGATAAATTGGGTGGCAGGACTTGGTGTTTACCTTCCCTCCTCAACATATCACGGATGACCGATTCTCCTGCATTATTCAATGCTTTTGAAAGGATGGTGGCTGCGGCGACTGCATCTCCACCGGCGCGGTGACGTTGAGTGATGGTAATATCGAGTGAACGCGACAAGTGACCCAGTCCGTATTTGGGAAGTCCCGGAAAAACTTTCCGAGCCAGGCGGATGGTACAAATTTTGGGTGATTGTAACTGATAACCAGCTTGTTGCAAGAAGTACTTAACAAAAGAGTAATCAAAGTTAACATTATGAGCTACAAATATCCGGTCACAGAGCAGGTTGTAAATTTTTTCTGCTTGATCGGGGAAGGAAGGGGCCAATGCAACCATGTCATCAGAAATACCGGTCATGTTGGCGATAAAGGGTGGAATGGTTTGACCGGGGTTCAGCAGGGTTTCAAATATTCCTTCGATTTCGGTACCGTTCATGCATACGATGGCAATTTCGGTTATGCCATGCCGGTCAGGATATCCACCGGTAGTTTCTATATCAACAACAGCGAAACGCATGAAAATATTAAAAATATGGAGTTTTAGTCAGACGTGAAATTTAAGTGAATTCATAATTATACAGATGAAGATTAAACAAAAATCTACATTTCAATGAGTTCAATCATTTCTGATAAAATATTTCATTAATGAATAAAAAAATATAATAAAGTAATAATTATCATTAAAAATTTTTATTCTCAACAAAAGCAAACAAAATAAAAACATCATTGTAGTTTAACAATTTGTTACCAAATTGCAGACCTATTAAAAAACAACTGAAAAATGAGAAAGCTCCTAATGATTTTCATTGGGTTGTTTGTAGCAATGACTTCGCTCATTGCCCAAACAAGGGTCATCACCGGTAAGGTGTTTGATGAAAAGGGCGCCCCCATCGCCAATGCTTCTGTTCTTGTCAAAGGAACAACTGTAGGAACTACCACGAAAGATGATGGTTCTTTTTCTTTGAATGTACCCGCTAGTGCAAAGGAACTGGTCATTGCATCAGTAAACTATGCTAAGCAGGAAATTAAGATTACTTCTTCCAACACCTATGCTGCTCGTTTGAAGGCAACCAGCGATGACCTCGAAGAGGTTGTAGTTACCGGTTACCAGCAAACCAAGAGAAGAGAGGTGAATGCGGCGGTAAGTACCATCACAGCCAAGCAGATTCAAAACATTCCGGTTCCCTCTGTGGATCGTCTGTTACAGGGTCGTGCGGCAGGTGTTCAGGTAAATGCCAACAACGGTATTCCCGGTGGTGCGGTAAACATCCTGATTCGTGGTGCAGGTTCTATCAATGCCGGTAACGCACCGCTTTTTGTAGTAGATGGAGTTCAGATTAATGGTACTACAACGAATTTGCTCACCCAGACCAACCCGATTGCCTTTTTGAATCCCAATGACATCGAAACATTCGAGATTCTAAAAGATGCTGCCGCAACTTCCATTTATGGTGCACGCGGTGGTAATGGTGTGGTTTTGATTACTACCAAAAAAGGTAAAGCCGGAAAGAACGAGGTAAATTTTAACGTTCAGCTGGGTTCTACTCAACCGCTGAAATTCTTTGATATCTTAAATATTTCACAAATTACCCAAGCTCGTATTGAAGCACTGCAATATGCCAATCCCCGTGCTACTTCTGCCGCAGTAAGAGCCAGTGCATTAGCAGGTTTAGGTATTGCAGGTACTGCCACCGATGCCGATATTGCCAATCTTAGAAATTACGACTGGCAAAGAGAAGGTCTCCGCAATGGAAGCCTGCAACAGTTTGAAGCATCTCTGAGAGGTGGTAATGACCGGACTACCTACTACATCTCCGGTTCATACAATAATACAGATGCCATCATCTTCCCGGTTAACTTTAAGCGGGGAACCTTACTCACTTCTTTGTCCCATAAGGTGAGCAAAAAAATTAGTATCGAGACCAGCATTAGTTTGAGTACCATTAGCCAAAATGCACCTTTTGGTGGTGCGGGTGGTGGTGCTTTCTTAGGAAATATTGCTTTTGCGGGTGCGACCATTTTACCTCATAATCCCATTCGTAATGCAGACGGAAGCTGGTATGGTCTTCCGGGTTCCGGACAGGCAGTGGCTGGTATATTGAGTTTCAATCCCATGGCAGTTAATGCACTTAATACCAGCAAACAGGTTACTAACCAAATGGTAGGAAACTTCGGGGTTAATTATGAAATTCTGAAAGGTTTGCGTTATACCGGTAAAGTAGCCATGGATTATCGCCTGGTTCAATCTGAATTCTATGGTGATCCGCGTCTCGATGAATATTTCAACAGACGTGGTTTTGGTTCAGTTAACTCTAACTGGAATACCAACTTCCTGACTTTCCACACACTTAACTATGCAAGAACCTTCAATAAGCACAGTGTAACAGCTCTTGCTGGTACAGAATATAGAAGTGATATCAATGAAGGAATTAGTGCTTCTGCCGAAGGATTTCCAACACCAGATTTTAGAACTGTTAACTCAGCAGCGACTCCGCTAAGTGCAGGTGGATTTTGGACCGGAAATAAAATCTTCTCGATTTTTGGTCGTGTTGGTTATGAATTTGACAGAAGATATAGTGTAACTTTCTCTGTTCGTCGTGATGGTTCTTCTCGCTTTGGTTCGAACAATCGTTTTGCGACCTTCCCCTCTGTACAGGCGGGTTGGAATGTTACCAACGAAAAATTCATGGAGCGCTCCAGCAAATGGCTGAATAACCTGAAAATCAGATACTCTTGGGGTCAGTCCGGTAACGACCAGATTGGCAACTTCGATGCACTTGGTTTGTTTGGTGGCGGTCGTCAGTACAACAATACACCCGGTATTTTCTACAGTCAGCTGGCTAGTCCGACCCTTCGTTGGGAGTCCAGAACTGAGAATAACTTAGGTTTAGACCTGGGCTTATTCAATGATCGCATTACAGCCAGTGTAGATTTTTACAGACGTTTGAACAGCGGTCTGTTATTGAATCGCTCTTTATACCTCACCACCGGTTTTAGCTCATTCACTGATAACGTGGGTGAAGTAGTAAATGAGGGTGTGGAAGCAAATATTGGAATTAAGTTAATTGATAAGGGTTTTAAATGGAGAACCAATTTCATATTTGCTTACAATAAAAACTTTATCTCGAAATTGTATGATGGATTAGAAGTATTACCCGGAAACAATGCCATTCGAGTAGGTGCTCCTCTTGGGTCTTTCTTCGTAGCTAATTATGCCGGTGTAAATCCTGCTACCGGTCGTGCCATGTGGTACAAAGCTGATGGAAGTCTTACTTACAACCCATTGATACCTGCTGACCAACGCTTATCCGGTCAAACCATCCCGGTTTACAATGGAGGTTTTGAAAACATCTTCTCACACAAAAACTGGGAATTGAGTCTGTTCTTCAACTATGAGTATGGACGAACTGTAAGTGATGGTCAGGTAAACTTTATGTCTGAAATCGGCGGTCGTGCTTTCAATGCATTGAAAGAAATCTATGATGCCCGCTGGACAAGGCCCGGTCAAATCACCAGTGTTCCCCGACCCTTCAATGGAAACACAGATTTCGCCAGTTCCGGACGTTTTACCGGTCAGCGTTACCTATTCAAAGCAGACTACATCCGTCTGAGAACGATGATGCTGGCTTATAACCTCACTGAATATGTGAAGAAAGCCAAACTGTCACTGCTCCGCGTATACTTCCAGGGAACCAACTTGTTTACTTATGCGGATTATCCCGGATATGACCCTGAATTTGTGGGAGGAGCTACCGGTATTGTACCTCAAAACAAAAACTTAACCGTAGGCCTGCAAGTAGGTTTCTAAACCAACAAACTTTAAGATTATGAAAACAATACTTAATAAAATAACCGTTTTTGCTGCCCTAACCGGTCTTTTTGCAGCCGGTTGTTCAGACAAAGATCTGGCTGTCCAACCACGCCAGTCGATCTCTTCAGAGGCCGCACTGACTTCTGTGAGCAGTGTGGATGCTGCTGTAATCGGTGTATACTCAACACTGAAATCTCGTGTTCTCTATGGTCGTGACTTCATGGCCTATGGAGATGTAATGGCTGATAATGCAGTCGCCACCAATAAGAGTGGACGTCTCGTAGGTGAGGGACGAAACAATAGTGGAGCTCACTTTGTGAACTGGGGAACAGCTTATAGTGCTATCAACGACTGTAACCTGGTACTCGATGCCATACCCAAAATTAGCGCAGCTTCAGCAATTCAAAGAGACAGATGGGAAGGCGAGATGCGTTTTATCCGTGCCTTACTCTATCATGATTTGATGCGTGCATATGCTTATTCCCCCACTTTCATTGTTACTGCCTCAAACAGAGGAGGAGTTGTACTGCGTTCTACTGCTGTAGATAACAAGGATACAGCTGCAGCTTTCAAGCCTGCCCGTGCCTCTATTCAGCAATGTTATGATTTCATCATTAATGACCTGACCATTGCCTCCACCCGTTTGGCTACTTCTGCCCGTGCCGGTGCTCCACATTTTGCCACCCGTGCAGCTGCTCAAGCCCTTTTGGCAAGAGTGCAGCTTTACAATGGTAACTGGACCGCTGCAAGAGATGCTGCTACCAATGCTTTGACAGGTGGTGTTGGAACATTGACAACCGCTGCTAATCACGTAGCTGGCTGGAGAGCATCTACTAATCCTGAATCAATTTTCGAGGTACGCTTTGCTATTGCCGCTGAGAGCTTGGGTGTAAACGAAGCCCTTCAAACCAGTTATACTTCGATGGGTGCCATTGGTGCTCCATTTACGAATGGTGGTTGGGGAGATTGCGTTCCAAATTTGTTGGCTTTGAATGCACTGGGTATCACAGGTGTTCCTGCCAGTCTTTCAATATCAAATGCAGTTGCTCTTCCTACCCTTACCAGAAGTGCAGATGTTCGCAATCAATTATTTGAGTGGGGTGGACAAAGAACCAATCCTCGCTTTATAGAGTGTACCAAATTCTTCGGCAAAAGTGGTTTCCTGAATACAGATAATGTTCCTGTTATTCGTCATGCTGAAGTGTTGCTGATCAGAGCTGAAGCCCATTTCCGTACTGGCAATGAAGCTTCTGCACTCAATGATATTAACACCTTACGTACCAACAGAGGTTTAGCCCCCGTTACGCTGACCGGTAACGCTATCCTGGAAGAAATTCTGAACCAGCGGTTAGCGGAATTGGCCATGGAAGGACATCGTTTTCATGACCTGAAGCGCCTCGGAAGAGATGTCGTAAAAGATCCCAGTGTGGGCTTTGTATTATCAATCACTGATTTCAGAGTGCTGGCTCAGATACCTAATCAGGAATTGATAGGTAACCCCAACATGCAACAAAATCCCGGCTATTAATTAATTGCGTAAACATTCATAAGATGAAAAAAATTATCATAAACACAATGCTTTTGGTAGCAACCCTGTTTAGTTTTTCAGGTTGCATCAAACAAGAGAACTATGTAATCCAAGGATTGCAGGTCGAGTTCGATGCCGCATCCTGGAATGCCCGCGGTGCTGGTGTTACCTACCCAATTCTGAACAGAGTACCTCCATACGGTATGCCGGTGGCAACCACTGACCCTCTGATTTCCCGTACCAGCGGAACCATCCGTTTCCGGGTGAACCTGATTGGAGCTCAACAACCAAATCAGCAAACGCTGAACTATAGCGTATTTGCATCTGGTACTACTGCTGTTTCCGGTACTCATTTCACCATTCCGGGAACCATTGTTATTCCCCCAAATAGCAGCTTCGGTGAAGCCGTAGTGAATATTATCAATCCGGGTGTATCCAGTGCAACCCCTGTTACCCTCGTATTAGAAGTAACCGGCAACAGCCTCGTAAAACCTGCTACTGAATTGAATAAAATTGCTCTTGTTATCAGTCAGCTGTAATCAGCGCTGACCAAGTTTAACTTTTATAAAACTCAAAAGGCCACTATCTTCATAGTGGCCTTTTTTACTGACATTTCAACAAGAAGAAAAATTTATTGGCAATATTCTTGCTCATTTTTATAACAAACTACAGTTATGAAAACAATTTATTCCAGCCTGATTGCAGTTCTTCTATTTTCCCTGACCGCATCCGGGCAAGGCTTTTATGCTGATGCCGTAAACCCCGGTAGAGTTTACCGCGAATTGAAGTGGGATAATATTGTAGGGACGGTGCTTTTATTTGAGGAATGGCATCCGGCAAGAGTAAAAATCATTCAAGGAAAAATCATTACAGGCATCCTGGTCAACTTTGATGTGTATAGCCACAAGGCGCTTTATCAGAATAACAATGAACCCTTTGAATTTGTAGATCAACTAGACTACATAGAAACCGATTTTGATAACCCAAAGGAAAGAAAGGTTTTCATGAATGGCTTTATCTCCAATCAATTCAGTCCGACTACCTATGTTCAGGTATTGAATGAAGGCAGACTTCGACTAATAAAATACGTTAGAAAAATACTAGTCGACAATCGATCTTATGGCAGTGGCAACAACGACAACAAATCAATAGAATTGCAGTCCTTCTATTTTATTGCAGACAATACAGCAGCCAAACCAATCAAGTTAACCAAATCAGCACTGGAGGAATTGGCAGGAAATAAAAAAGCTGATCTGTTTTCATTTATCAGTTCCAATCAGCTGAACATTAAAAATGAAGTTGATTTTGGAAAGGCATTGGCTCATTTGAATGAACTCCAATAGAAGTATTGTTGTGTGAAAAAGCTATTTATTCTAAGCTTGATCATTTGCCTGCATCCTTTCACTTATGTGTATGGTCAGTTGGTGCCGGTTGATACCGCCGAATTCAACAACAGAGTACGTTCAGGTGATGTCAGGAAACTTGGCACCATGCGTTTATTTGAGGACTGGCGCCCGGCGAAAGTAAAAATTACGCAAGGTAAATTGATCACAGGGGTATTGATTAATTTCGACGAGATTCATCCGTTGCGATATAAAAATAAATATCGGTATCAGAATAGAGTTCTCTATAAGCATGATAACCAGTCAATCGAGATTCTCGATCAGCTTGATTACATAGAAACTGATTTCGATGATCCCAGAGAAAGTCGAATGTTCATGAACGGATTTATATCGAAAGATTTTACTCCGACCACCTTTTTGCAGGTATTGAATCAGGGGCAATACCGGCTATTGAAACTGGAAAAAAAAGAATTGAATCTAGGCATTTCAAATTACAGATTTGACAAAAACAACCTCCGACTTGAAAAAAGAATTGATTATTTCATTGCAGACAATCAGGCAGCCAACTATATCAAGCTGACGAAATCTGCGCTTTTGAAAGTTGCGGGAGAAAAGAAAAATGACCTGAAAGCATTCATTGAATTCAACCAACTGGATGTAAATCAGGAAGCTAACTTTGTCAGGGCGCTTGTCTATCTGAATGAACGATAGATTATAGGTCCCCCCCTCTTTAGCATACGATTTGGTTAAGTTTTTTGAAATCATTGTAATAATTACACTGATTTAACAACTAACCAGATAAGTTGTGTAACATTTGGAGTAATATTGCGTTTCAGATGTTGTAAAAATATCCAAATCCACCCTCTATGAAAAAAGCGATTATTGCTATTGCTGTCATCAGTTTCTTTGCCTCCTGCCGTGAGCAAGTAGGTGTGAAGTATATCAAAATGGGTGGTCAGGCAATAAAAGAATCACTTCCCGTGTCGAAGACGCCAAGTGCAACTTTGTGTC
>JBIIRN010000207.1:0-3979 GCA_044341525.1 Sediminibacterium sp.
GAAGCGGGGCAATCTTCCCCTCCCCTGTCGGGTCAACCTGGTTTCGGAGTCTACCGCTTCCCCTTCAAAGAACCAATCGGGAACCGATAATGCATTCGCCAGGGCCTGTCCCTGTTCACCCAATACATACCGCATGGTTCGGGAGAGACCGGTATTAAGTCGGTTAAATTGCTGAACATGTTTCCACTCATGAATAGCCAGCATATCATTCCAACGCATAGCACCTAAGGATAAAACTGAACGGGGAGGTGTTATGTACCATTCTGATCGCCAGGGTGCGAGACCAACATACCCATTCGAGATCATGGTCTGGTCACGCAATAAAATGCTGATGGGGTGATGAACTGTACTATCGTTTCTTTGCAATCGATGAACCAACCCGGTAATCCGCCGGGCCTCTGCTTCCAGATAAGCGGGGAAGATGATGCGTGCCGTATCCGTTCTGATCACTTTCCATCGAAAGGAGGCAGGAGTTCCACCAAAGGGTTGTGCACTACAGAACTGACCGGTAATGTAAAAGACCAGAAATAATAGTGTTTTCTTCATGGCATTTGATTCATTGTCGAAATAAATTCAAACGCAATTCAATAGGGAGATCAGGGAAGAATTTCTGCCAGCTTTTTGGTAAGTGCTGCACCCCGGAGGTTTTTGGCAATGATTTTTCCGGAGGGATCAAGCAGATAATTCTGTGGAATGGCTCGAACACCATATAATTTCGCTGCATCATTTTCCCAATACTTTAAATCTGAAACCTGTGTCCAGGTCAGTCCGTCTTTACGAATGGCATCTATCCATTTCTGCTTGGCTCCGGGTTGATCAAGACTTACCCCCAGCACAGTAAATCCCTTGGGAGCAAATTGATTGAATGCTTTTACCACGTTCGGATTTTCAGCCCTACAGGGTCCGCACCAGCTGGCCCAGAAATCAATCAAAACATACTTGCCGCGCAAAGAAGATAGCGCTACCGGACGACTGAGGGTATCTTCCTGAATAAACTCAGGAGCAATGCTGCCAATGGCAGTTTGCTTAGCGGACTGTATCCGTTTCTGAAAGTTCTTACCCGATGCACTGTTGCGGGTTTCTTCCGGAAGCTGAATGAAGAGGGGTTCTACTTTTGCCGGATCCAGGTCCATCCCGGAAAAAGACTCCAGACAGAAAATGGCAATAGGAGAAGAGAGATTCTTTGCCACGAAATTGCCATACGACTGATTAATTTCTTCCTCCAAATCATCTGCTTTAGCAACAATTGACTCCTGCAGCTTTTCATCCTTAGCAGCTGCCATGTACTCCTTATACAGATCATCCATCTTGGCCGTAAGTGGCTTCAGGGATGACTGAAGTTGGGAATAATCTTCATGTGCCCTGGAACCCTTTACTTTAATATTTGAAAAAGAATCTACGGACTGAATCTGAATTTTTCCGGGCTGAAGAAATACCAGGAACATGTCACGGCCTTGTTTAGTCGGCACAAATTTCCCATCAGGCGTATTCTGATATTTAACCCGCACCCTTGCCGGCGTTGCCTCAGAAATACCTCCTTTGAAATTATACGTTCCATTAATAAAGTCTGAACTATCGGCTATTGTTTTTCCGGCACTCTGGTATTGCAGGTATACTTTGGCAATATTCAAATTGCCGGTCGTTGCGGTTCCGTTGATTTGAAAGGTGTTGTTGTTTTGAGCATAAGCAGCCAATGATAGCAGGCTTATTACCAGGGAGATGAAAATTTTCATGCGTTGATTTTAATAACCAAATATACCTATTTTTAAAAAGCACTTGTGATTGGTTATTTATGGTGAGTTATTTAGGGAAAACTGTTCTAAAAAAAGAGGTAGCAGGAGAATGAAAGGTTTGTTGCAATTTTGCATACTATGGAGCAACAAAAGGAAGACGTCTTCTTTTCAGAAGACACCAAAAATATTTTGGGATTACAATTACCAACTGACCCTCGCTGGGTAGACCTGGCTTCGCTTTCGTTGGAAGCCATCTTAACGGATCACGCCTATTGCGAGCAGAAAGCTGCCCTGAGTTGCATCAGTCTGATTCAAAAAAATCCTGAAAAAAAGGAACTGGTTCAGCAGCTCTCTCCGATTGTTTCAGAGGAATGGGGTCATTTCCGGTTAGTGGTTAATGAACTGCACAAGCGTAACCTCGAATTGGGTAAACAGAGAAAAGACGCTTATGTAAATCGCTTATTGGAATTTCAAATCAAAGGGGGGAATCCTGACGACCGACTGCTTGATCAATTACTGACCATGGCATTGATAGAAGCAAGAAGTTGCGAACGTTTCAAAAGACTGAGTGAAGGACTGACTGATACTTATATGAGAAAATTTTACCGGCGGTTCATGGAGAGTGAGGCCGGACACTATACCTTATTCATTCGATTGGCCAGCACTTACCAGCCCGAACAGAAGGTAAAGACCCGCTGGAAAGAGTGGCTGGCATTTGAAGCAGGGGTGATGGAAGAAATGGAACTGAGGGGCGACCGTATCCACTAACCATTATTGAGCAGAAGAAAAGTATTCCAGTTCCTCTTCGAGCTTCAGCCAGGGATGTGCCGATTGCAACTCTGTTGTTTTTCTAGCATACTCTTTTAGAAAATTTTGATGTCGTGCAGTATCCCGGTGCAAGGGTATGTGGTGAAATGCCCGCCGAATATCATTAACTGCTGCCATAATAGTTTGCGATTCATCGGCAACACAGGCTTTCACCCAATTTTCCCAAACATATTTTGTTGCCTGATAATTGGGATGCACCAGATCTTCAGCAAAAAAGCGATAATCGCGTAAATCATCTATTACCAATTCATAGGCGGGAAAATAATGAACCGCTTCAAAGCGGGAAGCCAATTGGTGAACTGCTTGCAGCAATACCGCCTTACTCAGGTTGTTTTGAACGGTGCCCTCCCGCAGATGTCGAACCGGACTAACCGTTAATAAAACCCTGATATTAGGTTGTTGTTGAAGCAATTGTTCCAGCCATCTTGAAAAAGAATCTATGATTTCAGCCGGTTGAAGTAATTCTTTTTTAAACCAGTTGGCGGGTGCCTGGTGGTTATTGGCTACTACCTTTCCCTTCTCATAAAGGGGTGCCAATTCCGTGAGCTGATAAACCCAGGCAGATCCTAAGGTAATAACAATCATACCGGCTTCCTTCATGAAATCATGGGCCCGGGTAATTGAGGAATTAATTATATCCAGACAATCAGCGACCCTGGGAGAAGAAAACTCTCCATGGTGTTCCCAACTGTGGTAACAATCATTGTAAAAAAATAAATCTTTCTCAGTTACCTGTTGACAATCGGTGACTCTTTGCAGGCATGATAATACGCTAACCGGATTGAAAAGTATCCCCTGCGGATTTTCCATCACGCTGAATTTACAGTCACTCAGATATCCGGCCATGTTTTCAGTGAAGCAGGAACCTATCAGGAGAATAGAATCCTGATAAGTGATGGGCCGGGGCAATGGCTTGATTTCTGTGCTGAGCATCCACTTCATAAGCTGAATTTATTCTGTTGACTGCATTCTTTGCTTCATGGCCTCATATAAAATAATACCGGCAGCAACTGATACATTGAAAGAATTGAATTTGCCTGTCATGGGTATGGAAAAGAAATAATCCGCTGCCTTAGCCAGGTAGGGTTGAACCCCTTTGCCTTCCGCCCCCATAATAATGCAACAGGGGTCAGTTAAGGAGAGATCATAAATCTTTTTTTCTGCCCTCATTTCAGAGGTAAAAACCGAAATGCCATTCAGGTGTAAGGTATCAACTGCCTTCAATAAACTGCTTACCCGACAAACCTGAATCCATTCCAGGGCACCTGCACTGCTCTTCAATGCTTCTTCCTGCAAAGCCCCCACCCCTTTATCAGGGATGATCAATGCCTGTGCCCCGCAACACACTGCAGAGCGGGCAATAGCGCCGATGTTGCGCACATCGGTAATACCATCGAGCATAACAAAAAGAGGTGTTT
>JBIIRN010000144.1:0-5269 GCA_044341525.1 Sediminibacterium sp.
CCTACTACAAAGTCAATCACCTGTTGCAGGTCCATATACCTGATCAGAGAGGCAATGGCAATAATTCCCTGGTGATTGGCGCGGGTAAGATGATTTAACTTTTCCGGAGGTACTACCTGTATGGGTATGCCCGCGTCACGGGCGAGTTGTCGTATTTGCTGGATGGCTTCACCGCTGATATTTTTCTGGAACAAAATTTTATCAATCGGCCGACCGGATTGCAAAGCTTCGACCAAAGGTTGTCTTCCAATAATGAGGGTAGATGATGATGAAGCCATGTACTAAGTTATCAATTCTGTTTGGATTGCTGCCAACGACATTGCAATTTGAGCAAAGCTGCTACGCTGATGGCATCTGTGATCTGGCCATTGGCTACCATTTCAAATGCTTTTTCTACCGGTAGCCGCATTACCTGAAGTAATTCTGTTTCTTCCGGTGCTGATTTTCCGAAATGCAAGCCGGTTGCGAGATAAACAATTGCGTATTCATCAGACACAGAATTAGAGAGGTGCAGGGTAATCAGATCTTCCCAATGGTCAGCGGTCAGACCGGTTTCCTCTTTCAATTCTCTTTTCGCATTTTCCAGTGGATCACTGCCAACCGGTGCACCCCCTTCTGGAATCTCCCAACTGTATTGTTGCAAAGGAAATCGAAATTGACCTACCAGCCAGGTATATCCTTCCTCATCCACCGGTATCACCCCTACTGCAACATTTTTAAATTGCACTTTACCATAAATTCCCTTTCTACCGGAGGGATCAATTACCTGGTATTCCGTTAGCCGAATCCAGGGGTTATCATATTTTTCCTGCTCACCAATCACCTGCCAGGGATTATGCTCCATTGAGAATTTTTTTTAAAATCAATTTGAAAAATAAGATCAATATATACAGCAACGCGAGTCCGACCAGCAGAAATTTGATCGTAGCTATCCAGCAGGTTAATTGCAGACTGGTGGGAGAATAAAAGCCATTAAGAGAACACAACATCAAAAGGTTTTCAACTACGTCCAACAATGCCGCCAGCCAGATAGCTTTTGCCAGTTGCATGCCAATGTGAGGAAGGCGGGTATCGGGAAATTTTTCAGATAAATACCGGCAGCAAAGAGCAATCAGGGAAGCATAAGCAGGTATAAATAGAAAATCGATGAGTATATTGTTGCTTGCAACCGATTTATTCCAAGCTGTCATCAATTCCATCAGTCGGTCAGATGAATCTGCCAGTTCCAGGTCCACAATACCTCGTGGACTGGTGGTGGTGATTAATGTAGCTCCCTGAATCCGCAGCCAGACAATCATCAATGCCGTAGCAATGGCTGAGACACGCAGGGCATTTATTTTCATGAGTGAATTTTGTAAACGAATAGATGCAAGGTAAATAAAAAAGCCCCTGTCTTGAAAAGACAAGGGCTATAAAAATTAAGATTCAATTACAATCCAAAGGCCTTCTTCACTTTAGAAACATAATCTAATTTCTCCCAGGTGAACAATTCAACTTTCATTGTTTTTTTCTTTCCGTTGATGTCGAATTCTTTCACTTTCACTTCATTCTTCCGACCCATGTGACCATAAGCAGCTGTTTCACTGTACATTGGCGTTCTTAGCTTGAGTCGTTTTTCAATAAAGTAAGGGCGCATATCGAATAGTTCTTCTACTATCTTACTGATCTGGCCGTCGGTCAGGTTTACTTTAGCAGTACCAAATGTATTCACGTTGATTGAAGTAGGTTTTGCCACACCGATCGCGTAAGACACCTGCACAAGAATTTCACTTGCCACCCCTGCAGCTACAAGATTTTTTGCAATGTGACGAGTCGCATAGGCGGCTGAACGATCCACTTTGCTGGGATCCTTTCCGCTGAATGCGCCACCACCATGGGCACCCTTACCACCATAGGTATCAACGATGATTTTTCTTCCGGTCAAACCCGTATCACCGTGTGGACCGCCAATCACAAATTTACCGGTTGGATTGATGTGGTATTTAATCTGGTCATTGAAGAGACGGGCATATTTTTTATACTTCTTCTTCACGCGGGGAATCAGTATGCGAATAATGTCATCCTTGATTTTTGCCAGCATTTTTGCCTCCGAATCAAAATCATCGTGTTGCGTTGAAACAACAATCGTATCTATACGAATTGGCTGGTTGTTATCATCGTATTCCAGTGTAACCTGGCTCTTTGCGTCTGGTCGGAGGTATTTGATTTCCTTGTTTTCACGACGCAGGGCAGCGAGCTCTATCAAGATTTTGTGTGCCAGGTCGAGCGCCAGCGGCATATAATCTTCTGTTTCGTTGGTAGCATATCCGAACATCATACCCTGATCGCCGGCACCCTGATCTTCTTTGTTTTTCCTTTCAACCCCCTGGTTGATATCGGAAGATTGTTCATGAATGGCCGACAGGATACCACAACTTCTGGCCTCAAACATGTAATCAGATTTGGTATAACCAATCCGCTCTATGACTCCGCGGGCTATTTCCTGCACATCCAGGTAAGCTTTTGATTTCACTTCTCCTGCCAATACCACCTGACCGGTGGTAACCAGGGTTTCGCAGGCAACTTTAGACTGTGGGTCCAGCGCCAGAAAGTGGTCGATCAATGCATCAGAAATCTGGTCAGCAACTTTATCCGGATGTCCCTCAGAAACACTCTCAGAAGTAAATAAGTAAGGCATGTAATTAGGTTTTGTGCCGCAAATATATCATTTATACAAATAAATGTAAAATGGCGCCTGTAAAAGAAAATAACAGGTTATCGACTGTTAGCACGGATGGGGGGAATCAGAAATTATTTACCGGCCAATTGCTGGTATAATTCAATGTAATCGGTCAGATCAGCGTCCCAGCCTTTGAAGGGAAGAACTTTTTTGCCCTTTACCTTGCTGAATTCGTCTACCAGCTTTTTATCGATCTGATCGGCACCGAAACTAATGGCATCTGCATATTGGGCTCCGCCCTTGAACATGGCAGTATTATTGGCATCTTTAAATGACTCGAGGTCTTTCTCCCGAATATTGCCATTGATCAGGGCCTTTTTCACCAGGTCAGTTCCCAGTTTTTCCTGAAAGGTATTTTGTCCGATGGTGAAGAGAACCTTGCTGTTTGAAAATACCGGCTCCTTTTTGTACGCCACTTTGATATAAGCGGGAATCAGTCCGGTCATCCAGCCACTGCAATGGATGACATCGGGGGGCCATCCAAATTTCTTAACCGTTTCCAATGCTCCTTTACAGAAAAAGATGGTGCGCAACAGATTATCCTCAAACCATTCTTCAGACTCACTATGAAATACCTGTTTTCTTTTAAAGAAATCTTCGTTTTCCAGGAAATAAACCTGTAGACGGGCATTGGGAAGAGAAGCTACTTTAATCTGAAGCGGATAATCGTCATTGTCAACCGCAACATTGATTCCAGAAAGTCTCACCACCTCGTGCAGACGGTGCCTGCGCTCATTGATCACACCAAAACGCGGCATGATGCAACGAACTTCGAGTCCGCTATCATTGCTCTTAATTGCCAGCTTGTTGATTACTTCCGCAAATTCTGTCAACTCCAGGTAGGGTGACATTTCCGTAGCAATGAAAAGTATTCTCTTTTTAGTAGACATGAGCACTGCCTTTTTAACGCCGGCGGAAATTACCGGACTGCAAAGGTACGAAAATTCAGTGGTTTTACCTTTTCAAGATGAATGTATTTGGGTAGGAAAGGCCAAATGGGACTGAAATTCAATGAAATTTAATACGAACTTCCTTTAGATCAGGGGGAGGTGAAATCGGGTTTTGCAGAAAACATACGTACCTTTAACCTTGATTCGCAGCAGTGTTGCTTCGGTGATCTGGCGGGTGAAAGTTTGTTGTCATGAAAAAAGTAATTGTTCCCCTTTTACAATATGGTTTTTTTCTCGGACTGGGTATCTTTTTAGTATGGTGGAGTTTACATGAAATTCCGGACAGTGAATGGAGTAAATTTCAATCTTCGCTTAAAACAGCCCGTTACTGGCTCATTATCCCTGTTTTTTTTCTACTCACAGCCAGTCATGTTATCCGTACCCTCCGCTGGCGATTATTGATAGAGCCGATGGGGTACCAGCCCGGATTTTTAAATAGTTTTTTCGCGGTGATGATTGGCTATTTAGCCAACCTGGCAATACCCCGGCTGGGAGAAGTGCTGAAATGCACCTTGCTATCGAGGTATGAAAAAGTGCCGGTTGAGCGGGTATTGGGAACCATCGTAGCTGAGCGGGCTTTTGATGTAATTAGTTTACTGGTAGTATTTCTGTTGGCATTACTCTTACAGTTTGATGTAGTAACCGGAAGTTACGCACACATCACCGGATTGCAGGCGAACCGGGTAGAAAAGCAAGGCTGGGGAATTTGGCTCATCCTGCTTTTGCTGTTCCTGGCTATTGCCTGGCTGGGATGGGTTTTTTACACAGGTCGGGGCAAGTCCCTGATTCAAAAGGTGACCGGTTTGCTTCGGGGGGTATGGGAAGGATTAATCAGTGCCAGAAATATCCGTCAGCGTAAACTTTTCATTTTTTATACGATAACTATCTGGTTATTATATATGGCCGGCACCTGGATGGGGTTTTATGCCACTGCAGGTACAGATCAACTAGGGTTTCAGGTAGCCATCAGCGGTTTAGCTTTTGCCAGCATAGGAATGATCATCACGCCGGGGGGCATCGGTGCCTATGCCTTCTTACTGGCCTTGGTGGTAGAAAAAAATGGGGTGGATTATGCAACCGGAGTTGCCAACGGCACTTTACAGTGGTTTGCACAGGTTTTGATTGTTGCGCTCGTAGGGGGCATTAGTTTATTGGTATTACCCATCTATAATAAAAAACGACCCAATGAAAGCAGTAGACGCCATCCGGCAGAAAATAATGTTGCCTGAAGATTTAATCCGTTGGGCAGCAGGATTGAAAATGAGAGGAAAAACGATTGCCTTTACCAATGGTTGTTTTGATATACTGCATGAGGGACATATTTTCTCACTTTCTTCTGCGGCCCGTGAAGCTGATTATTTGGTGGTCGGACTGAACAGTGATGCCAGTACACGAGCACTCAAAGGACCCGAAAGACCCGTTAATCAAGAACAAAGCCGGGCACTCTTGCTGGCCTCTTTACTCATGGTGGATGCAGTAGTGCTGTTCGATGAATCTACCCCACTGGAATTAATAAAAAAGCTTCGCCCTGATGTGCTGGTGAAGGGAGGAGACTATCAACCCGAGCAGATCGCAGGAGCAAAAGAAGTTATATCCTGGG
>JBIIRN010000285.1:0-2780 GCA_044341525.1 Sediminibacterium sp.
ACATTCGATCTGATAGACAAAACCTATTATAAAATATTAAAAGACTGCTCCTTATCCCCTCCCGGGGCCTCTACTCAAATCACTCCGCGCCTGCCATATCCATACCCCCACTCACTCCTTCTTCCCCTGCCTATTAATGGATCTTTAACAATAATAACACTTAAAGCTTTCCGGCCACAAACTGTGGATACTATCTCAAAGCTTAATAAAGTTATTAACGTTTTATTGATGGCTGATAGTATATTTTTCATATAGCTAAATCTTTAGAAAGAATAGCCGGCTAACTAGATAAAGCTTGTGATGAATCTAGCTCACCGGCTATTGAAGGACATTGGACTTTAACCTAACATTGCTATAAAAAACCAACTGTGAGAACAAAAATAGAGGAATTTTTGATAAAACATAGCTTTATGACTATTTTTTTTATAGAATTTTTTTGATTATTAAATAGCTATCTAGCTATACCATATAGCTATAAATCTATTTATTATAATCTTTTTAACGAGAATTACAACAAAATTGAGTAATTTAGCATAGGTTGATTCATTAGAAACCCCCCATTTTCGGCTAATGCATATAGAAATTTCTCTATTCCTGCTAAGGACTTTCAGCCCCCTTGCCTATATGTTTATGGCCGGATTCGTCGTGTTTGCCATCATGGCAGCCATTTTACTCCTCCAGCTGAGGAAACAAAAAAGAATCCTTGAAAAAACAGTCGAAGAAAAAACAGAAGCCCTGAAATTCTCCCTCCTGCAACTGGAGGCCTCCGAAATAGAACTAACCAATAGTCTCGCCTTCCGGGAAAGAATGATCAGTATTGTAATGCATGACCTTAAATCACCATTAAATTTCGTGCATAAAATCTCTGCCTCCCTCTATGAATCTAAAACACCCCTGAATCAAGAGGACCTGCACCGCCTGAGTTTTGAACTCTACCAAACCACTTTCGACATCAATAACTTTGTTAACAACCTGCTGCAATGGTTGAATAGCACTAAAAAGAATATCAAACCGGCTTTTTCAACAGAAAAATTGAACGCCTTTATAAAAAATAATTGTGCCGTCTATTTTAAAATTGCAGCAGAGAAAAAACTGGAATTTAACCTGCTGGCCAGCGATGATTTTTCACTTACCACTGATTTCAGTCTGTTCTCTATCGTCTTAAGAAACCTGTTGGATAACGCCATTAAAAATACCCGTCAAGGAAAAATAGAAATCTCTGCCAGAAGTGACGAACGTTTACAATACATCACCATCTCTGATACCGGTTCAGGTATACCTGCCGATAAAATCATTGAATTGGAAAGTGGGGTAATCACCAAAAAAACTTCTGAAAGTACTCAGATTGGCTACAGAATAGTATATGACCTGGTTCAAAAATTAAAAGGAAGTATACACATCAAAAGCGCACCGGATAAAGGCACGCAGATCACCCTTCAATTCCCAACACAGCCTTATATCCAAATGACGCTGCCGTAAAATCAGGAAAATCAACCCACTGAATACGCGTACCGGAATTTTGCAGACACTACATGATATTATGCTGACGGGCCAGCGACATCAATTCCACCAGATTATTATTGGGAATCTTTAACTTCTCAAACACCTTGCCCTTATAAGTGGAAACAGTAGAAGAGTTGATACTCAAAGACGCTGCAATTTCATTGATGCTTTTACCACTTAGCATCTCCTTAGCCACCTGGAATTCCCGGTCACTCAACTGATCAAATGGATTTTCTGATAAGCCGGTGAAATAAGATTCTGCAATGCTCTGTTTGAGACTATCACTCATATATACACGGTTCGATAAAGCCTGCTCAATGGCCTTTATGATCTCACTGTTTTCAGAAGATTTATGCAGGAATCCCTTAATGCCCAACTTGAAGAAACGCTTGGCATATACGTTCTCATCATTCATGGTCAAAACAATGATGGCAGTCTTAGGGTAGTTAGAATTAATATAATGTATCAAACGAATCGGATCACTGTCCGGCATGTTAAGATCCATCATAATCAAATCGACCTCATGATTTCGCAAAAACTCAACTGCCCGCTTTTCATTTTCCGCCTCCTCAACGACCGCTTCGGCAAAGTGTTGTTGAATGATGAGCTTAATACCGGCCCTCACTACAGAATGATCATCTATCAATAAGAAGTTCAACATACTGTAACACTTAACCATTTAATCGGCTGCGTAAAGATGATTCGAAAACCTCCACAGCTATCATCTCTCCGCTGATTTTCAAAAGGAAAATCTATTCTTCTTCTTCAGGCAAAGGATTTCTGCGAGAGGGGATTACCATGCTTTCATCATCACTCAGAAACACCCAAAAATCAAAAAGAGAATAAATATCTCCCGGCGTCTTCGGACCATTGTGTTCACCATTCCGCTCATACGAACCCAGCAGGGTTGCCTGATAACGAATGGCATTTAATTTTTCAGGTAAACTCAATTCTTTGAATTGCTCAATTGTCATATCATTCATATTTGAAACATCACTCATTTGCAGACTTATCATCTTTACCGGCAAAAAACACACGGAAATGCTCAGACTCTTTCAAAGATTCCAACATCTCCAAACCTAATGGCTTACTGAAAAAATCTACTACCACCGGAAATTTTTTTGCCTGAGCAAAATCTTCCGGATCAATAGTCGAAGACAAAATAATAATCTTCGTCCCCGGAAGCTTTTCAGCATACGCTGGCACAAACTCTTCCAGAAATTCCCAGCCGTTCATCACCGGCATATTGATATCCAGCAAGATGAGTTGCGGAGCTT
>JBIIRN010000286.1:0-2767 GCA_044341525.1 Sediminibacterium sp.
CTAAAACCTTCTGATCCGTAGTCAGATGCTCTATTCAGTTGAGCTACGCAGCCATACCGCCTAAGCGGACTGCAAATATACGACCAATCAGGAAAATTTCAAAAAGGGGAGGGGATTGTAATCAAAAGGAAGTCCTTTACTTCCCCACTTCATAAATACCGGCAGCAACCGATTCCGATAACTTTCTGGGCATCAACCAGGCCAAAGCTGCACCTAACCGATTCACCCAGCCCGTTATATGCTCCGTCTTGCCCTTCATCATCGCATCTACCGACTGACGGGCAACCTCTTCAGGTGTCATGTTCATCTTTTCCCCCGCACGAACCGCCTTCTCACTCACCTTCGCCCGCTCAGCAAAATCTGTAGCTGTGCCACCCGGACTCACCACCGTTACCGTTACCGGCGTCTTGCGCAACTCATAAGCCAAACCACGACTGTACTGCAATAAGAAAGACTTGGTCGCAGCATAAACCGTCAATCCCGGAACGGCTTGATAAGCAGCCGAACTGGCAATATTCAAAACATAACCCCGGGGTAATTGCAGCATAGAGGGCAAAAATGCCCGGGTTAACAATACAGGTACCTCCATGTTCACCCGCATCATTTGCGCATATTCATCAGAACTGTATTTCCCAAAAGAACCGCTATGCCCATAGCCCGCATTGTTCACCAACATATGAACCGAATATCCATTGGAATGAATCCAACTCATGATCTGATCTACCGCCCCGGGTGCAGCCAAATCAGCAGATAAAAAAGCCGCTTCTACCTGATACTTTCCGGTGATTTCCGTACAAAGGGTTTCCAGCAAAACTCCATTGCGCGCAACCAGCAAAACTGAAATACCCCGACTTGCCAATTCCAATGCAATGCTCCGACCTATTCCTTTACTGGCGCCTGTAATTAATGCATATTTCATATAGTAAAAATAAAAAAGGCCAACAAAATGCCGGCCTCTCAATGATCATGTTTTATCAATGGTGCACCTTGGAGGTAAACCGATGGTAGAAAGGCGTTTTGCTGGACGAATCTTTGGGTTTGTACTTTCCGGTAACCAAGGGAACATACATAACCCGACGACGACTGGCTTCTCCATATAAGGGGGATTGCTTCACACGGTGCCAGAGGCGACCATCATGCACACTCAAATCACCTGCAAAAATGTCAAAACCAATCTCCTTGGCATCATCAGAATTGTCAATGAAATATTTTTTTCCAAACAGCAACTTGAAAATATTCTGACGATGTGTGCCCGGTATTACCCTCAAACCACCATTCTCAAACAAACAAGTATCCAGGTGAATACCCACATTCAACATCGGCATAATGCGCTGACCCACAAATAAATCACGGGGAGAATCCGTATGCCAACCCATTTGAGTAAATGTACTGTTGGGGGTATTGATGTAGTTATTAACTACCAATCCGTCCTTCTCCTGCTCACCAATCCTTCCTTCATAAGAACCTAACAACTGTAAAAGCGCTTGCAAACGAGGATGTTCCAGCAACTGATGCAAAGCGTCACTATAAAGAGAAGAAAAACAAAGCCGCTGAATGGTCATTTTACCATGCTCATCCTTTCCGAATTTTAATGGAATCCCATTAACTTTTTCCCGCTTCTCCTCCAGCCACATTTGTTCAATCCGGTGAACTTCACTAATATATTGATTGACCAACACCGGGGTCAGGAAATTCCTGAACAAAATGACCCCATGCTCATCAAAGAATTCAATTTGTTCAGGCGTAAGCACGTCACCCAACTGAAATTGACTATCCCATTTTTTCATACTACACTATAACGTTTGTTGTGGTCGTTTGTTATATTTTCGTTACCAATTAAACGGAGGCTGACAAAAATAGTATAAAATTGCTGCTTTTCAGTTCAAAAGAACCTAAAAACTATTATAGATAATTGATTTTCAATAATAAAAACGGATTTTACCCCCCTGGTATACTATTATTTGTATCCCTTTTCCTGCTATTTCAAAATGGCAGAACACAAGGATTGTCTGCAAAAAATAGTCAAACCTTCCTTTTTCCCATAGTTACCCGTTCATTAGAAACGGGTTGGAATTTCGGGGTACTGACCACCCGGCTCTTTTCTATTTACCCGGAGGATACCCTCTCTCGCAGATCCAACCTGGTTTTGCTGGCCATGGCTTCCACCCGAAAACAGGTATTATTTGCCCTCAACGGTACCCAATATTTTAAAAATGAGCAATTTATATTAGAGGAACAGGTTTCCACCAGTTTATTTCCGGATAGATTTTGGGGACTGGGAAGTGATACTAAAGATGAGCAGGAGGAAAATTATTCCTTCCGACAAGCTTATCTCATGGTGCACGGTAGGAAAAAAATTGCCCCTTCCTTATTTGCCGGACTCGTCTTTGAGGCACAAAAAGTATGGGATATTAATTACTTATCCGGAGGTGTATTTGAAGCTTCCAATATTGCCGGCAAATCCGGTTACTTTATCAGCGGGATTGGGGGAAGTCTTTCCTTCGATAACAGGAACAATGCTTTTGCCCCCAACAAAGGAAATTTTTTGCAAGTTTTCTGGAATCATTTCGACCGTTTCTGGGGGTCAGATTTCATTTATGATAACCTGATCACCGATTTTCGTACTTATCTGCCTGTAGGTCGTCAATCTGTTCTTGCATTACAGTGGGTGAACTTCATGACCTTTGGAGACCAGATTCCTCTACGCAGTCTTGCCAATTTTGGAGGAGCATCGAAAATGCGGGGTTATTATGAAGGTAGATTCAGG
>JBIIRN010000050.1:0-10277 GCA_044341525.1 Sediminibacterium sp.
TCTCCAGGGCGAACATCAGCGACAGCATTTCTTTTGCCTCTGAAGTAGTAAGTATGTTGCTGTCGGATACGGTGATTGCCGGTATTTGGTAACGGCCCAGCACTTTCTTAATATCTGGCGCCTCATATCCTTTTCTGATCAAAATTGTAATATCAGAGGGGCGAATGGGGCGCGATTGATCGTTTTTCCGAATGCAATACTCTTGCTGATACAACAAATCTGCTATCTGCAGTCCTACACGTTCTGCAATACTGCCCGTTTGCCGGCAGATGCTAATGGGTGTCACTTCTTCCCCATTCAAGATGAGTTGACCTTTATCGTTGGGATCGGGTGCTTCAACGGGCTGGTATAGGATTGCATCTGCTGCCCCATTGAACGAAAAGGTATCAAAATCGGGTTGTGGCAAAAAGAACTGATTGAATGCCTCGATCAGTGTGGTGACGGAACGATAGTTCACCGTCATGCTGAACTGGTTGTCTGCTTCTTTTGCTGCTTTGAAATAGGTGAACAGGTCTGCCTTTCTCCAGCCGTATATGGATTGCTTGGGATCGCCTATCAAAAAAGAGATGGTATCGGACTGGCTGGTAAAGAGTGCAGAAAAAATTTCATATTGCAGTCGGTCTGTATCCTGAAACTCGTCTATGAATACTGCTTTGTATTTTTTTCGTAGGGATTGAATAAGTCCGGCATGCTGTTGTATCCAAACAGCCCTGTGCAGTTGTTCGATCATATCATCGAAGCTAAGCACCGACATTCTGGTCTTTTTTTCTTGCAGTTGTTGGTGTATATGTTGCAGTAGCCAGGAGTAAATGCGATAAGCCACCTGCTGTTGGATACTGTTAACATTGTCCTCCAGTGCCTTCCAGGCTAACATATCGCTGATCAATTCAGGAAAAACCTTCACTACATAATTCTTGTCAGGCTTGTATTTGATATAGTCTAAGAGGTCATAGGCGGTATTATATTTGGAAAGGTACTGTCTTGCTCTGCCATCTTTTTCTATGGCTGCCAAATAATCCGAAAGATTACTATCAATTTGATTCAGCATTTTCTGCCATATTGCATCGCAGGCATCAGCTGCCACTTGGATTTCGTCGAGCAGTTCTTGTTGGTGGCCGGCATCGAGTAGGGGTGTTCGGGGGGGAACCTGAATGTGAAATTGCTTGCCTCCCAACATTTCTTTGACCATATTTATTAAAATGCTCCTGTCGAAAAAATCGTTGATATAGGTGAGTAAATCCAGCGACATAGGTGCTATGTAGTTGCGCCAGGTGTCATTTACCGCCTGCTGTACCATATCCTGTAACTGTTCAGGGGAAAGTGCTTCGGCGCCAAAAACCTGTTGGGTTTCAAAAGCAAATTCCTGCAGGATTTTCTGACAAAAGCTGTGAATGGTTTGAATAGAGGTTTCATCCATCAATGCCAGCGCATCTTTCAAGAGTCTGCTGGTTTCTTCCCGGCCTTGTGTATCGATTGACTTTTCTACTACCCGCTGAATGGTGCTGTCCTCAATATCCTTTTCCATCGCAAACTGGTAAGCCAGGGTGATGAATTCTCTGATACGGGTTTCCAGTTCGGCCACGGCCGCCTTGGTATAGGTTACCATCAATATTTCCTGTAAGGGTAATTTTTTTTCGAGTAACAGCCGCAGCACGAGTATGCCGATGGAATAAGTTTTTCCGGTGCCTGCACCGGCCTCAATCACATTGCACTTTTCCAGTACTACTGCTTCGACTTCAAATTTTTGCATGCCACGTTCATTTATTCTTTCAATATTTTTTCATCAATTCCATTCAGGAAGCCAACAATCATTTCTGTATTTGCTTTGTGTTCATCAAAAAAAGCCGGACCGAAAAAGCCCAATTCGAGGGCCTTCAGCAAATATTGATTCTCTGACCGATTCAATTCTTTCTCAACTTTTTTCTGTACACCCTCTTCTCCATCATCGAAAAAAGATTTGGAGGTTGCGCATTTTAATTCCGGAAATAGCAAGAAGAGCTTGTCTGTTCCTGCTAACATTCCTTTGGTAATCCATTCAAGCCACTGATTCGCCTGTGTTGGAGAAACTTGTGTAGCATCAATTGTAAGCAACTTTGTTTCTTTTCTGAAATAAAAATGGAAGGGCAGGTCTTGTGCCCGCAGGCAGCAGTAGCGGGTGAAAGCAGGGAACAATTCTTTTTTCATTTTGCTGTATGCCTGCCTCCCGATGAATCTGTCACCATATACTTCCACCTCACCATGTAGGGTGGCCGATGACAGTTGCAGGTTCACGGGAATCTGCCTGGCAGGTTGTCCCCCTTTTAAGTTTTCCAGCTCCTCATACAAGGGTATGACTTTCGTTACCAAATTATCGAAAGTAATTTTTCCGCGATTGCTGAGCGGGAGTTTGCCGGTTAACAACATTTTCCTGTACAAGTCATCGTATGCTGTAGGAGGATGTTGAAGAAGTTCATTCAACAAGTTTTTTTCAATAAAGTATTCTAATTCAAATAATTCAGCGTCTTCCAGTAAGATGTCATCCTGGTATAAATAGAGTTGCCATTTTTTTTGCAGGTACCAGGTGAAAGGACTCTTGATGAATTGGCACAGATCATACAGATCAATGGTGGGCTGTTGGGGAGGCGCCGGTGGCAGGGAATTTTTTTTGCCGGGCGTCCAGGTCTGCGGTGGTTGTAGATAAGAAACCAGTTGATTGGTACCACCATTTCCATATCTCCCGCTGAATCCATGCAGGGGGTGAACGGTGATCAATTCATTTCTCTTTTTATAGTCTGCTCCGGGAATGCCTTCTACAATATAGTTGATGAGTTCATCTACCAATGCAGAAGGAGGGATGGACTGATTTTGTTTTACATCTTGTCCCTGGTAGCTGATGATGAGGTGTTCTCTGGCGGAGAGCAGGGTTTCCAGTAACAGGTGTTTGTCGTTATTGCGAATGTTTCGGTCGCCTTTATCCGGATCGTGTTTTTGTAAATCGAAATCAGGGCGGCTGTCTTTGCGTGGAAATTCATCATAATTCATACCGAGCATGGCCACTACTTTGTGTGGAATGCTGCGCATGGGAATAAGGGAGCAAAAGAGTACGCCACCTCTGCCAAAATTCTGTTGTCGGGTAACCGATTCCAGGGCCTTGCTGAAGTGATGGTTGAACACTTCATAGGAGACTGGATCGGTTACATCTTCCGCATAGGAAGTATAATGGTCGAGATGAGTAATCAATTCATGGTAATCATCTCCGTCGGCTTCTTCGTCGATGGCGAATAGATCGGAAATCAGGGCACGTACATAGTTAACCCATTCTCCTACGGGTCGGGGGCGTTTTCTCTCGCGGAGATGGGTGATCAATTGATTCACCAGTGCCTGAAATCTCACCAATTCAAATATCTCATCTCCTTCTATCGTATCGAGCGGAATGAGCGTATCGCCTGCCGGTGTGGTAAAGAGCGGATAGCCGCTGATGCACCAGCCGTAGATAATACGTTGTAATCCATATTCCCAACTCACGAGTCGGGTATCGTTTTGCAGCTGGCCGGTAATATCACGGCGGATATTCGCTGCCTGAATGGTTTCCCGAATAAGAGTCGTATCACTGATGCCGAATCGATCACGAATAAATTTCGATTCTGTCAGATCGAGCACCTCCTCTGCTGTCATTTATTCTTCATCCAGCAGCAACAGGCGCTTCAGCTGACCGAAAAGATTGTGTCCCTGGGCTATTTTTTCATCGGAGATGGTATAGGGAAATTCGTAGGGGGCATTGTCGAAAACTGCCCGGATATAGGGGGCATACTTATCGATATTGGTACAGAGTACAAGAATATCACGTGGTGCAAGCTCTCCCGGCCTGTTTTCTACCAATTGTACCAGTTCATTGTACAATACTTCTACTTCGCGGGCGGGGGTATAACAACTGTTGATGATGATGGACTTGTCGCGGAGATCTGCATTTTCTATCGGATATCGCTCATCGCCCCAGGCATTGATAAAAATATCGGCCTGCACTTTTTGTAAAAGTGTGCGTGGTTCTTCAGGTGCAGTTACCAGGTCATCATACAATTCGTTGATGAGCTCTTCCTGTTGAAAGAGCAGGGCAAAACTGTCTTTGATCACGGCTCCCCAGCCGAGCAGCAGAGAATTGCCGGGACGATTGAAATCGCCTGCGGGTACATTTAGTTTGTTTTTTTGTCTCTTTTTGATCTGCGCTTTTTCCGTTTCGTCTTCCAGCCAATAATAGAGGGGTGCCGGATTCATCAGGTAGAAATGCAGTGGAATATGAGTCGCCAGTGCCCGGAATAATTCCAGGTGCAGCGGAGTGATCACGGCGATGCCGAAGAAGTGGAGACCCTGCACACGTTGGCGCAGCAATGCTTGCTGTTGTGGATTTTCGAGTGCTTTTTTTAGCTTGGTTACGATGCTTGGTTTATCTAATACACGCTCCTGATAATAGGAATGTAATTTTTTCCAGAGGTATTGCTGAAACCCATTCAGTGGTGTCGATGGATTGTTCCAGTTGTTGATGATACCATGTCGGTAGATTTGGTACTGATCGAAAAGGTCTGCCAGCTGATCTGCTAAAGCAATCTGCCTGATGGGGTTTTGTTGGTAGTAGGCGGCAATATCGGGGAAGGCCTGTTGAAATCCGGATTGATTGAGTTCTTTCCAGATTTGCCAGCGAATTTTATCGGAGGTAATAACGGGAAAAGTTTTTTCTGAGAGCCATTCATGGAGGAGTCCGATAATATCATTGGGCGAATGAAAAGCAATTTGAGCAGCGATGCCTTGCTGTGCAGCTATTTGTTGCGTCAGCCATTTGTTCATACCCTCTGTTTGGGTAATGATATGTTGTTGTTGGAAAACAGCCGGGGCTTCCTTCCCCAGATTGACGGAGAGCTGTTGTGCCAATTGTTCCAGCGAATTAGATATATAGAGTTGATAAGACATAGGGGTTACAATTAGATTTCGTCCATTCTGGAACTGATACCGGAAACACGTGAGACGCGGCCGGCAGCTGTTGCTTTTAGCACTTCTGGTGAGGATAAAATAATGGCTTGTTTTTTTGCACGGGTAATAGCAGTATAGAGCAGCTCACGGGTGAGCAAGGCAATCTTTGCTTGTTCAGGAAGCCGTATTAGTACCTGATCATATTCAGAGCCCTGGCTCTTGTGGATGGTCATGGCGAAAACCGTTTCTGCATTTTCAATATAATGAACGCTTACTCCGCGTACCTGTCCGTTCCCCGCGTCGAACCATACTTTTTTCTCTCCATTGATGGTTCGTACGATACCGATATCACCATTGACCAGATTCAGTTCTTTGTTATTGCGGGTGATGATAATTGGTCTATGCTCATAAAATCCATTATCGGGTTGCAGCAGTTGTTGTTTCTTTAACCAGTTCTCTACGTTCTGGTTGCTGTCATACAGACCACCTTTACCTTCTCTCACAGCACATAGTATCCGTTGTTGTTGGAGGAGACCTAGTGCTGCACTGATGTCGGGTGCGAGAATATAGTTGCGATATCCTTCCAGAAATGAATTCAAAATATTTTCGTTGGGCGGACTTGCTATCTGAATTTCTGTTGAAGTCTTGTCTTCCACGAAGCTATCTAAGACCTTGGTATCATTGTGTAAGACAGCATAGCTGAAGCGACCGATACCGCTGCTCGAGTTGAAGCGGTGGCTGAATTGTAGTTCAATAATGTGTTCGGCCAGTGGGTGGTCTGTTGGCAGGGAGGCAGGAATTTTACGCTCTGCCGTTGGCAGGAATGTATTGATCAGTTCGAGGGTTGAAGGTGAAAATGCATTGATGACTTCCGGATGATTGCAAAGATCGCCGAACAGACTACCTGCTTCGACGGAGGCCAGCTGATTTTTATCACCCAGTAGCAGCAGGCGTGTATTGGGACCGATGGCAGCAAAGAGTTTGGCGAATAAGGCGGCATCGATCATAGAACATTCGTCTACGATGACAAGGTCATAGGGTAAAGGATTTTCTTCATGGTGACGAAAGTAGATGCTGTCTTGTTTGTATCCCAGTAGTCGGTGTAGGGTGGTCGGTTTTAACTGTTCGACAGTCTTTCGGATGGAGTCGGGAAACTGCTGGGTGGTATTTAGCAAAGATTCTGCCATGCGGGTAGCGGCTTTGCCGGTGGGCGCTGCCAGGGCAATGCGGAGAGAGGGCTGTATGGATAACAACAGCCAGATAATTTTAGCTACGGTAGTGGTTTTACCGGTGCCCGGGCCCCCGGTGATAATGGTCAAGTGTTGCAATGCTGCCATCAGTGCCGCCGCCAATTGCCAGTCCGCTGCCAATTGCGGTGAAAGTCCGTCAACGGAATAGGTTGCCGACAGAGCGCTCATCAGTTTTTTTTGTAGTTGCAATTGCTGCAGGTAGAAATCCCGATTGTTTTTTTCTGCTGCCAGCAGGCGGCGGATATGATGCAGGATGGCGGTTTCGTATTGGAAGTACCGGTGCAGGTAGAGTTTATGGCGGTGCAGTATGAAGGGGGCCGTGGCACCTGCATTACCTACCCAGGGTTGTAATTGGGATAGTTCTTTTTCGGAAGTATAGTTTACGCCGGGAGTAGTTGCGTCATCCGTTGAAGGATTGGCTTCGATACAAATATGTCCCTCCTGAAGGCGTTGTGCCAGCAGTCGGAGATGGGGTTGCAGCCGGGGCTCGGGAAAGGCCCGGGCAAACTGCCAGTGAATATCTAAAATATCAGGGATGCCGGTCATTCTTAGGTGGTTTCTGTGATTTTATAATTTAGTCTGCTGCAAAATCTTTACTTAGTCTGCAATCTATTTACAAACTGATAAATAATGACAGGTAGATATCCTTGCATGTAGTTGTATGTCATATTAGCCATGTAATAAATAGGAAAAACCCTTATTTTATAAAAAAATCGCAAGGACATAAAAATCAACTGATTATGCTCAATTTAATACTATTATTTTTTTTAAATGCCATATGAATTGCAATAAATGCTTAAATATTATTATTTTAAGAGAAGTTAATTCATTGGAAAAATGTCCCTTGCGGAGTCAAATAATAAAAACGATAACCAGGGCTGGAGCGATTTATTTTTCTCTTTTCTGTCTGCAAAGGAGCCCCCGCCACTGGACCCGGTACCTGAAATAAAGGTTCGGGAGCAATATGTGTTTGATATCCACACCCATGTATCCATGAAAATGAATTTATGGAATCGTAAATTTTGGAAAAAACACAGGCCTGTTCCCGGCGATGGTTTGATGTCGATGTTGGGGGTGCAAGTAGATTTTCACCAGTTACGGTCCGGTCATGTTGGCGTGATGATTGTACCACATGATATTCCGGTGGGTGCCATGCGGCGAAAGTTCAAGGGTTTGAGTGATGTGATACGTTTTTTGAATCGCTTCTTTAACAGAATGGAGCATGAAGACTTTAGCAATTTTACTCAGATTAATAAGATCATTAATTTATTTGAGGAGCAGATTTATATCACCAACCGAAAGTTGGGAAGTGAAACATTCGTAATAGCGCGTTCTTTTGAAGATCTGATGTTTGCCAGGAACAAGGGGAAAATAGTTTTTGTGCATGCCATTGAAGGTTCAC
Source organism: Sediminibacterium sp. (assembly GCA_044341525.1). Taxonomy (GTDB): domain Bacteria; phylum Bacteroidota; class Bacteroidia; order Chitinophagales; family Chitinophagaceae; genus Sediminibacterium. Next base: position 7,594 of record JBIIRN010000050.1, read on the forward strand.
ATGCTTTGGGGCGAAATCTGCCGCCTGAAAATATTTATATACCAAGGATTAAAAGAAAGGGTCATCGGCCTGTAGAAGGGGGGATGATAAAGAAAGAGGATTATGCAAAGGGAAAGGAGTTCGATCGGTACCTGGACAATCTAGTTTCGTTGAAGCACAGGGGCGTATGTATGCTAACGCTGGCATATTTATTCCCGAATGAATTATCTGATTGTGCAGAAGGCATAGCCGAGTATCCTAAAGTGCATAGTTTTCGTTACGACTGGAAATATGATCCCCTGGATGCTCAAATGAATGTTGGGTTAAGTCAATTGGGAAAGGCCGTAGTTAGAAAAATGCTGGAGATCGGAATGATCATTGATCTCATGCACAGTACTGATGCGACACGGAGACAAGTGTATGAACTTCATGATGAATGGATCAAAGTCCACCCCCAAGAATTGAGACCCATTACTTTTTCACATGGGGGTTCGAGAGCATTGCATGAAAAATACCACCAAAAAACAGGCGTAACTAAATATGCCCACCACAAATATTATGGTGCGAGCAAGGAAGATATTCTGGCCATAGAGAGAAGTGGTGGTGTGATTGGTATCATTATGGAAAAATGGTGGCTGACGGGTGTGGATACGCGGTTGCCTGAATTCGAGGGCTGGGAAATGACGGGGATCGATTGTGTGATTGAAACCATTTTCAGCATCAATGAGCAAACTGAAAAAAAAGATTTCAGCTGTATCGCTATCGGAACAGATTTCGATGGCTTTACGGATACCCCACCCGATCTCTATCTGTATGAGCAGTTCGGGAATTTGTTGGAAAGGCTGCGAGAACACCTGACCGAAGACCAGATTAAAATGATATTCAGCGAAAATGCAATGCGGATGTTGGAACTGGGCTGGAAGACGCTGTAATATTGGGTGAAAGTTCAATACCCGTAAAAAAGCGGGTTGTAAATAAAGGAGGAATATGAATTCGTGGATATTGTTACATACACATTCTGCAATTGCATTTATCATTGCAGTTACGCAGTTGGGGATGACCTGGTTTCTTTTTAAAAGCAGGTCTGTCATACCCATTCGCAAATGGTTAATACTTAATTACATCGCCTCCTCAACATGGTATCTCGATCAGATGGTACGCTTTAGTCTCTATCCCGGAACAGAGGGGTCGTGGGTGTACAAACTTGAAACAACATTTATATATGGTCCGGTTCTCGTAGCACAAATGCTGGCGAATTTGCAAATTTATTATCAGTTCATCGAGCCCAGATTTGATACGGAAAGGAAATGGGTAATCAGGTTGATGGTGCCCTTCTCAATTTTATTATTGGGACTAATTGGCTGGAATGAATTTGGTAACAACAGCGATACGTACACTTTTCAGGTAATATCATTTGTTTGGGGAATCATATCTAATGTTGCTACTCTTTCAATTGCGATTCGAAAAGCGATTAGCTTTAAGTCAACCAATAAAGGTGGATACCAAGCCCATCTTATATTGGCCGCCATAAGCACCAGTTTTTTTACCCTTTCTATCATCTGTGTTATTTACGGGCTTTATTCGACGATTGGGTATTGGACTTACTTCATTTTTGTTTGGGTGGGTGAAATTTGTCTGATTATTACTTATTTGTATTTCTCCGAGGTATTTGTCAGTTTCCAGGTGAAAATAACCGGGTACAGTTTTGTTTCTGTCGTTTTATTTCTTACGATTTGCACCCTCATCTTTTTTCCACCCACCTTGCCGGAAGAAATAGACAAACGCATTGCTCAGCAGGATGGGTTAAGAAAGATTTTTCTTATTTCTCTGAGCGCTACCATAATCATTATCCTGTTATTGCCCTCCTTATTGCGGAAAACACTTACTACCCCGCTCAAACAAGTGCTCAGGGCAGTTAGAAAAGTTAATGCAGATAATCTGAATGTGCAGCTGCCGGTAATGTACCAGGATGAAATTGGCTTACTTACTACCAACTTCAATAAGATGACCGCAACGTTGCGTCAGGCAAAAACAAGGCTGGAAGAATATACCCGTATTTTAGGTGAGTTGTACAGCAACCAGCAAAAGATACAGGAGCAAACGCTGAACCATGTTAGTCAGGAAATTCATGATAATGTCGGACAACTGTTGAGTTTGGTTCGCATGCAATTGAACCAGGTAGCTGCCAAAGGAGGTACGGAAGATCAGTTGATTGCAGATGCTCAGGAAAATATTGGACGCGCCATGCGCGACCTCCGTGATATGGCCCGGGGCATGAGCAGTGATCGAATCAAGCTACTCGGACTATTCGGCTCGGTGGAGCAGGAAGCACAGAGGATTCAGCGCAGTGGATCTTGTGAGGTGAGTACACAATGTGAAGGGTCTATACAATCAATGGAGCACCAGAAAGAGATCATCCTTTTTCGTGTGATTCAGGAAAGTCTGCAAAATGTTTTCAAGCACGCGAGTGCTACCCGCATCGATATTTTTTTCCATTACCAACCCCATCTTTTACAAATTGAAGTAAAAGACAATGGTAAAGGATTTATGCCTGAAAAAGAAAAAAGAAGTGGCGGTTTGGGATTGATGAATATGCAGCACCGGGTTCAACTTACGGGAGGTGAGCTACTGCTCGACAGTGAGCAGGGCGCAGGAACAAGGGTGACCATTAGTGTTCCCCTGGTTTGATGGTTGCAACTCCCCTA
>JBIIRN010000288.1:0-2736 GCA_044341525.1 Sediminibacterium sp.
GTTGTTACCCGGTGCCATCGCCATTGTTAGTCCATTGATAATTGGTTTTGGCTTGGGTGCGGAAGTGTTGGGTGGATTCCTGGCTGGTGCTACCGTGAGCGGTGTATTGATGGGTATGTTCCAGAACAATGCAGGAGGTGCCTGGGACAACGCCAAGAAATCATTCGAAAGCGGTGTTGAGATCAATGGGGAAGTTTATTACAAAAAATCTGAACCACATAAGGCATCTGTAACAGGTGATACGGTAGGTGATCCATTTAAAGATACTTCCGGACCTTCGATGAATATCCTGATTAAATTGATGTCCATCGTTTCTCTGGTTATCGCCCCTACCCTTTCCCACATGCACACAGACAAGGCAAAAGCTGCAGCTCCCCAGGAACGCCAGATAGAAGTAATTCTCACTGACAGTACTTCTAATATCACTACGATTCAAGGTGCTGCAGGACAAAATACAGTAGTTGCTATTGAAGAAAAAAAGGGAACCCCTATGCAACTGTTGGATGCGCTGAAGAAAGCCGGCTACGAAAAAGACGGAAAACTGGAGGTGATTTATGAGAATGGCGTGTTAAGCGTTAATGGCACTGCACTTGATTCTGCGGCCACCGCTCCTTACCGTTCTATGTTGCCTGCGGAAAAAACAGCCAAGCTGGTACTCCGCAGTAAATAATTCTGCATCCCACAACTCTTTATAAAATCCGCCTCCGGCGGATTTTTTTGTTTCCGCGCTTTAACAAAAATTAAATTGGGAAGAAACGGGTGGCTTTGTAACTTGCTACGAATAAAATCGTACGTATGGAAGTGAATTCCGTAACCAAACCTACCGAGAGCGAACTGGCTATTCTGCAGGTTCTATGGGACAAAGGCCAGGCCAGTGTTCGGGAAGTGCATGAAGTACTAAGTGAGCACAAGAACAGTGGCTATACCACCACCCTGAAACTGATGCAGATCATGCATGAAAAAGGCATTGTCAGTAGGGATGATAGCAGCAAAATTCATATTTACCGCCCGAATATCAGTAGGGAAAATACCCAGCAGCACCTGGTGGGAAAGATGATTGATACCCTTTTTGGGGGCAATAGTTCCCAATTGGTATTACAGGCCCTGGGCAACCATGCCCCCAGTTCGGCGGAATTAGAAGAAATAGAAGCACTGATTGCACAACTAAAGAATAAATGAGCGGACAGCACCTCATCTTATCATTGGTGTATTCTTTGGCAGACAGTTGTTGGATAGCTGCCCTGCTTTGGCTGGTGTTCCGGCTGGTTGGCCGGTTATTCCCCCTTCAACCGATTCATAACTATCGCTTAGCCGGTGGGTTGGTTTACCTGCTTTTTGTGGGTTGGCTCATCAGTTTTTTAGTCTATGGGCTAGGTGATGCAGGCCTTTCCATTTATCTCTCGCTTACGGGGGCAATACGGACTGGGTGGTCATTTCCTACCTGGGTGATGAATTTATTCGCTGTGCTGTATTTCACCGGATTGTGTTTTCACCTCATACGCTATGGGTATGCTTCCAATAAGCTCAGCAGCTTAATGAAAGAAAGTTTTGGTCTACCTGATACCTGGCAAACGGTAATGAATGAACGGGCAAATCAGCTGACCATTCGACGCACTGTTATCGGACGGGCTACCGAAAAATTAGCTTCTCCCCTAACATTCGGTTGGATCAGACCTATAATTTTATTTCCGGTAGCACTACTCAATCAATTGAATTACAATGAAGTTGAGTCCATTATTTTGCATGAATTAGCCCATATACGTCGAAATGATTATTTACACCAGCAGGTTTTTGCATGGATGGAAATGGTACTTTTTTTCAACCCCTTTGCACGGGACTTATTCGAGACCATCAGGCAGGAAAGGGAAAAATCTTGTGATGATGAGGTGTTGCAATCGGGGAAACAACCCGTTGATTATGCCACTGCTCTTCTTTGGTGCGCCCGAAATACTCCCGCTTTTAGCGGAGGGTTGAAAGCAGTGGGAAGGGAAGGCGATTTATTGATCCGTGTTCGCAGAATTACCGGACAACCCGTTCGGAGGGAAAAGTCTGCCGGATATTTAGTTATGTTGGCCCTGGTTTGGATAGGGTTAGGTACCCAGGTACGCTTCCCCGCCCCTTCTTCTCAGGCAAGAGAAAGCTTGAGTGCTCAATCAAGGGGGAGCATCCAAACTATCCAACGGGCAAACCTAAACCTATCCTCAAATGCACCAAGTGCCTCTATCGATAAAGGTACTGTGGCCATCAAAAGAAAATCGACCCGGAAATTGATCTCTCCGATGTCAACTTCGGTAGTAACTATAACTATTGAACCGATGGGTAAGAAGATGATCGAAGAACCAGTACCCATATTTACTGCAGCAAAGGAACAATCACCACAGCCTGCCTATATACTAGGTTCCCTGCAACAAATCAGAGGATTGTCTCGCCCCGAAATCAGGGAGCTGATGCTGGAAGTGATCAATGGATTGAATCAAGAAGAAAAAATCACGCTGGCGCAATTGCTAAATCGACAATACCTGCAGCAGCGATGGAATTCCGCGCTGGCTGATAGTTCGGTATTATTAGTTATTCCTGGATACATAGAAGAACATCCACAAACGAATCAGGAAGAGATACGTTTGACATCCAAACTCCTGCTATTAATGGCAATGAAATGGCAGGAAAAAAATCCGAAGGGAATTGAATCACTGATTTATCGACAACCCACAGATTCTATTTCCAATCAGGGCAAGA
>JBIIRN010000289.1:0-2720 GCA_044341525.1 Sediminibacterium sp.
GACTTCTTCACATCATTTTTGGTATTTACATCTATTTCAGGTACGAACGTTGAAACATTTAATCAGTCATCTCAATAAGGCCTTCGAAAGCAGGGTGCGACTGGGTATCATGAGCTTACTGATGATCCATGAGCAACTGGATTTTACCGCCCTGAAGCAACAGTTGCAAATTACCGATGGCAATATCGCCAGTCATATTACTGCACTTGAAAAACTCAATTACGTTCAGGTCAAAAAAAAATTCATTGGTAAAAAGCCCAATACGACTTATTCTGCTACTGCAGCGGGTAAAAAAGCTTTTCAATCACACCTGAATACTTTGGAATCAATCATCCATCAACGAAATAAATTGTCATCAATTAAAAAATAAACATGCAAGAATTAATACAGCAATCACTCAATCGACCCGGCGAACTGGAACAAATCTATCGCAAGTCTCCTACCGCTTTTGCCACAGCATTTAATGATTTATATCCCTCATTGGCAGGTAACCCGGTCGCTGATGCCTGGCACTACCGCTTGAAATATCAGCCTAAAAATTCCTTTGAATGGGGAACCAGAAAAGAAATGTTTGTTCTTTTATTGTTAGCTGTTGTCAGCGGTTGTTGTCTGCATTTTCCTGTCTGGTTCCATTGGCCTGTTGAATCATTTTATGAAAAATACATAAGCTTCATTGGATTTTTGCCCATCGCAGTGTATTATTTTTTTAAACGGCAAATGACTATTGCTGCTTTCATTTTACCATTGGCGTTATTTCTAATCACATGGTGTTGTGTTTATTTTTTGCAGTTGCCCCCGATTTCAGATATGGATGTTTTGCGTAATATTCATGTTCCAATTTTATTGTGGTTCATTGCCGGATTTGTATTTGTTCGAAATCAGTTGAATAATACAACATCAACCATTCAGTATTTACAGCACAATGGGAACTGGCTTGTTTTTTCCGGTCTTTTAGCCATTTCAATTGGACTCTTCACAATTATATCTGTTATATTGTTTAATATGATTGATATTCGACTTGAAATATTTTATGAGAAATATTTATTGCGATGGGTCGCAGGTGTCTTCCCTGTATTTACTTGCTATATAATTCTCAACAACCCCTCATTGGTGAATCGAATTTCCCCCATCATTGCGCGAATTTTTGCACCCATCGTCTTGATTACATTATTTGGATTTCTTGTTTCACTTTTTCTAAATCCCTCGAGTATTTTCAAGAGCAGAGAATTACTGATCATTTTTAATTTTGTACTATTTGCTGTTATGGCAATAGTGCTTTTTTCCCTCACCCTTCGCTCAGAGAATGCAGTTAATAGTACAGGGAAAAAAATATTGGCCTTACTTGTATTACTTACCTGCATAGCTAATTTAGTGGCATTGTCTGCCATTGTCTTTCGGTTAGCTTCCTATGGATTTACGCCTAATCGAACAGCAGTGCTGGGACCTAACTTGATTATGTTTGCTCATCTTTCAGGCATTTGCTATGAGTTATTCACCAGTATCAGAAGAAATACATCATTAGAGTTGGTTGAAAACAAAATCGCACGTTGGATACCCTTATATGCCGCCTGGGTAGCCGTCGTTGTTTTCTTGTTTCCCCTTATTTTCCGCTATATATAAACGACTAAGCTGATTCAATTGAAACGAAGCTGACTTCGCCATTTCTTTACTTCCGCAGTAAATCTCAAAGGATCTTCTTCCATAGGTACATGGCCTAATTCGTCCCAGATATGTAATTGACTATTGGTAATTTGACGATTGAATACACCGGCGTTTTCAACAGGAATGAGGTTGTCCTTCTTGCCCCAGAGAATCAACACGGGACAATCAATTTTTCTCAACAAAGAGCTGTCAGCATATCCCCAGCCGGTTCTGATTCTGTCCACCAGTGCCCGTCGATTGCCTTCCCTTGTTACCATATCAAAATACTGGTTGACCAATGAATCACTCACTTTTGTTGGATCTCCATAGGCATCTTCTAAACTCTTTTTTACCAGAAAGCGAGGCGTTATAACCGACATGAGTCGGTTCAGTACCGGTATCTGTGCTACCTTGAAACCAATGGCACCTTTCATCTTCCTGAGTGGCGCAATACCCGCAGCATCCACTAGTATCAACCCTTTCACACGATCAGCCCGATGCACGGCATACTGCCAGGCGATACTGCCCCCTAAAGAATTACCCGCAATTATTACTCGGCTTAATTGAAGAACATCCAACAAAGAATCGATGAACTGATTATTAAAGGCAGTTGAATAGTTGCCATCCGGGTTAGGGCCTGTTAAACCGAAACCGGGTAAATCAACTCGAATGATGCGATAATCTTTTTTTAATAGTTCGGTACTTGCTTCCCAGGTTAATAATGAAGATGAAGTACCATGTATGAATAGTAGGGGAGTAGTATCCGATTCATTGCCTTCATCTGTGAGATGAACTTGCATGCCCATCAAAGGGATCCGAACTGATGTCGGTCTTGCATATTTTTTACTGATCTCGGCCTCCGGCTGATCTGCCTGATAAAAAATAAATCCAAATACCAATACTACTCCTATCAATAGTAGTATCAATTTTATTATGATACCTATCAGCCATTTCATAGAGACAAGTTATTAGCTTTTTTTAATGGTTGGGCTCAATCAAATCCCAACGGTTTCCATAGAGGTCCTGAAAAACTGCCACTCTTCCATATACTTCCTCTCGGGGTTCTTCCAAAAAATCAA
>JBIIRN010000051.1:0-10136 GCA_044341525.1 Sediminibacterium sp.
TATTATGAGCAGATTAATTACGCTCAATACAGAGACCGTGTTTATGGCGATGTTGGACTTACCTACAAGATCAACAATCACCTCAAAGTACGCGGGACTATTCGTACTGACCAGTTCAATGGAAGCGTAGAAAACATCATTCCCAATATTCTTGAATTTACAGGTGTACAGACCGGTTACCTCGCAGGTTATGGAACCAGTACAACGGTTAATAGAGAATGGAACTTTGAAGGGGTAGTTAATTATAACAATAATTTTGGTGACCTGGCTGTTTCAGTAAACGCAGGTGCTAACAGACTTTCTATCCGCAACCGGGCTGTTTCTGCCAATACCAATAATGGTTTGAACGTTCCCGAATTGTACGCGATCAGCAATTCTAAAACAACGCCTACTATTTCTAACTCTCGTTCCGATCAGCAAGCCAATTCGCTTTTTGCATTTGGTGATTTCGAGTATAAGAAATTCCTGAGTTTAACCTGGGCTGTAAGAAACGACTGGTTCTCTACTTTGCCGGCTACGGATAATTCATTGTTGTCTCCCTCTTTAGGAACTTCTTTTGTATTCTCTGATTTCACCAAGAATGCACTTCCTTGGTTAAGCTTCGGTAAAGTATTTGCTTCATGGGGAAGAAAGCCGGTAGCGCTCAATCCTTATGAGCTGAACCTGAACTATTCCGTTAACCCATTACTTTGGGGAAGTAACTTCCTGATGTCTACACCAGACGTTGCTCCTGATGCCAATCTGCGTGGTTCACTGGTAACTACCTGGGAAGGAGGTCTTGATCTGCGTTTTGCTAAAAACAAGATTGGATTAACCCTTACCTACTTCTTTGAAGACAATGTGAAAGCACCCCTGCAGGTTACTACCAGCGGTGTAAGTGGTTTCACAGCTCAGCGAATCAATGCTGCCTGGATTCAGCGCAAGGGTATTGAAACCGAGTTGAGTGCTAGAATTATCAATAGAAAAAACTTTAACTGGCGCGCTAATGGTACTTTCTCTTACCTGATTGATAATCCGGTAAAAGAATTGGCTCCCGGACTAAGCTCAATTGTTCTTTCCGGAGGTTCATTTGGAACCCGGTTTGCCCGTGCTTTCCATATTGTTGGTCAGCAGTGGGGTACCCTGAGAGGCGGTGGAATTCGCCGCAACGATGCTGGTCAGCCTTTGATAACCACCAATGGTTTCAGCGGCGGACTGGGCTGGTATAGTGCAGGAGATGCCACCAAAGAATGGGGTTCTGTTGTGCCTAAGATAACAGGGGGTCTGCAGAATTTCATCTCCTATAAGCGGTTCAATATGGCAGTGTCTTTGGATTATCAGTTTGGAGGTCAGTTCTTCTCCCTGTCAGAGCAGTGGGGTAATTTCTCCGGATTGTTCTCTAATACAGCCGGTTTGAATGATAAGGGTAATCCGATTCGTAATTCCGTTGCCAGTGGTGGTGGAGTTCGCGTAACTGGTGTACAAGCAAGCGATGGAAGAACGCCCGTTGATGTCTATATCGAGGCCTATGATTATTTCCACCAGTTTTATTACCAGCAAATTGCTGAGCCATTTGTGCATAGCTTGAGTGCTATTAAGATGCGCGAGGTAAGCATTGGTTATTCTATTCCCGTAGAAAAAATGGGTAAATTCGGAAAAGCATTCCAGGGAGCTAATATCTCTCTGACTGCCCGCAACCCCTTTATTCTCTATAGAGAAACGAAGAATTTTGATCCGACTGAAATCAGTGGTGTATTTGGTGAAGATGGCCAGATGCCCGGAACAAGATCCATCGGCTTTAACCTGAAAATGACATTCTAATCACCCTTAAAAGTATATACAATGAAACGTATGAATTTTAGACAAATCGTTTTAGTGCTGGGGGTAACATCCATGGCCATGGTTGGCTGCGAAAAGGGGATAGATGATTTTGGAACCATCAATAGGAATCCAAATGCAACAACTGTTCCCATTACCTCTGCCCTTTTAACTAACGTGTTGGCCAATTCGGGTAACAACGTTTGGGGTAGCGGTATTAATACAACTGCAGGCCTTTATTGCCAGTACATGGCTGAGACCCAGTACACAGATATCTCCCGTTATGCAACTCCTACCCTTGACTGGAATGGAACTTATGCCGGAGATATGTATGATCTTCAAAATATCATTAATACCAATACCAATGCCGATACAAAGGCATCCGCAGCTCAGTATGGTTCTAATGCCAATCAAATTGCCATTGCCCGTATCCTGAAAGCGTATTATTTTATGATACTGACAGATGCCTATGGTGATGTTCCTTTTTCACAAGCATTGAAGGGGGTAGGTACTATACCCTACGACAAGCAAGAGACCATTTATCCGGCTCTTATTACTGAACTCAAAGAAGCAGTTGCCCAATTTGATGCGGGTCCAACCGTGCAGGGTGATGTAATGTATGGAGGCAATACCACTAAGTGGAGAAAGTTGGCCAACTCTCTCAGAGCCATTCTTGCACTTCGCATGTCAAAGGTATTCCCCAATACAGGACAGCTGGCTGCTACGGAATTTGCAGCTGCATTGACCGCAGGTGTTATTGATGCCAATGCTGACAATGCTGCCATTCCTTATCCGGGTGGTAACTATCGTAACCCGATTTACAACTACTATGTTATTACTCAGCGTTTTGACTACGCTGTAAGTAAGACGATGACAGATCAGTTGACTGCTTTAGCTGATCCACGCATCAACACTTTTGGAAACAACAGCAAGGGTTTCCCTTATGGTTTAACCAGAAGTGATGCGTTGGCTTGGCAGACTACCAATCCGACATTTGCCTTCTTGCTTGGTTTTACCGCTACCCCACAAACCTTGCCGTTGAGCTTGGTTTCTGCCGGTCAGGTATTCCTGGCAAGAGCAGAAGCTGCTCGGAGAGGCTGGACTACTGAAAGTGCATCTTCTATGTACAATTCCGGTATCACATTGGAAATGAATCGTTGGGGTATTTCCAATACTGCAGCCATCAATGCCTACCTGGCACAAGCCACGGTTGCTCTGGATGGAGGTGCCGGTGACTTGCAGAAAATTGCTGAACAGCGCTGGATGTCTCATTTCCCCGATGGTAATCAGGGTTGGGCTGAATGGCGCAGAACAGGATTCCCTGCCCTTTCACCTGCTCCAGGCCAAAGTAATCCGGTACCCCGCCGTATTCCTTATGGACCCAGCGAGCCTCAGTTGAATGCAGTTAACTATGCAGCTGCCGCCGCATTGTATAGTGGTAATTCACAGAATGCTCGCGTCTGGTGGGATAAACAATAATAATTCTTCTTCTATCAAAGGCCGGTGACTTGCACCGGCCTTTTTTTTGAATTTATTATTCTTTGGATAGCACTTCAATCGATGTTATTCCGGCCTTGGATAAAAGGCTTTAAAAGCCGCTTTCAATCTCGCATTGTCTGCACCCCGGGAAATGATTAACTTTGTACCAATACTCAATTCATGGAAACACAACCCGCCAATCAACTCAACATCGAAATCTCAGAAGAAGTAGCTGAAGGCAGCTATGCCAACCTCGCCATCATTACCCACAGTAATGCAGAATTCGTGATAGATTTTGTCAATATCATGCCCGGAACACCCAAGAGTAAAGTAAAATCAAGGGTAATTTTTACTCCCATGCATGCCAAACGCTTCATGAAAGCATTGCAGGAAAATATAAGCCGATTTGAGGCAAGCAATGGTAACATCAAAGACCTGGAACAGATTGAGATTCCTATGAATTTTGGGGGTCTCACCGGTCAGGCCTGATGGATTAAATCATCCCTTCATCAGCAAAGCTGAAATATCCCTCTTGACTCACAATGATGTGGTCAAGTACTTGTATATCCATCAGGGCCGCAGCCTGCTTGATCTTTTGTGTCAATTGTTCATCTGCCCGACTCGGGGTTAGGTTACCACTGGGGTGATTGTGACAAAGTACCAGTGCTGTTGCATCCTGTTCCAGTGCCTTCTTTAAGATAATCCTTGGATCTGCCACCGTTCCGGTTAAACCACCTATACTAATGGTTTCCAGTGATAAGATCCTGTTCCCCCGGTTCAGGTATACCACCGCAAATACCTCTTGCTTCCTGTTTTCCAGCTGTGCCTGCAGATAATCTGCAACATCTCTGCTGCTCTGAATTTTTACCCGAAAATGTCCGGCTGCCTTTCTTCTTACTCCCAACTCCATAGCAGCAGCTATGGTCACTGATTTAGCCATACCAATACCCGCAATTTTCCCGTTTGCCATTTCCTTGACCGACATTCCCGCCAGGGTATTAAGATCATTATGCGCATAGAGCAGCATATTTTTGGCCACATCCAGGGCAGAAAATTCGGGGGTTCCGTTCTGAATTAAAATTGATAAGAGCTCCGCAATGCTTAAGCTCTGCGGCCCCTGTAACATTAATTTTTCCCTGGGACGGTCTTCCTTTGCCCATTCCCTGATCGATAATTTTCGCATGTGAACAAATTGTAATTAAGTCAATATAAATATTCCTGGTTGAATATCTATCTTCGCTCATATTCACGGTTTTATGAATCCTTCCGTAAAGATTTTTTCAGGTACCGGCTCACAAGAACTTGCAGAAAAAATTGCTCAACGCTTTGGCGCCACGCTGGGAAAAATAAATATCCAGCAATTCAGTGATGGGGAGTGTCAGCCCATTTTTCTGGAAAGTATTCGGGGTGATTATGTTTTTCTGGTTCAAAGTACTTGTTCTCCTACCGATAACCTTATGCAGCTTCTGCTGATGATTGATGCAGCCAAAAGAGCCAGTGCCTATCGGGTTGTTGCCGTCATACCCTACTATGGTTACGCCCGGCAAGACAGAAAAGATAAACCGCGGGTTGCCATTGGTGCCAAGTTGATAGCTACTTTGCTGGAAGCTGCCGGCGCGGACAGGGTGATTACGATGGACTTGCATGCTCCGCAGATTCAGGGATTTTTCGATGTACCCGTAGACCACCTTGACAGTTCAGCCATCTTCATTCCTTATATTGATCAGCTTCGATTACCCAACCTCTCTTTTGCAGCACCTGACGTAGGTAGTACCAACCGGGTGAGGGAAATTGCCAGCTATTTCAATGCGGAAATGGTGATTTGTGATAAACACCGGAAGCGCGCGAATGAAATCGCCAGTATGGTCGTGATTGGCGATGTTACAGACCGGGATGTGGTGCTGGTAGACGATATCTGTGACACCGGGGGAACCCTTGCAAAAGCAGCCGGACTTCTCAAAGAAAAAGGTGCCCGAAGTGTACGCGCGCTGATTACCCATCCGGTTCTTAGTGGAAAAGCATTCGAGAATATAGAAAATAGTGTTTTGGAGGAACTGGTTGTCTGTGATACCATTCCCCTAAAAAAGGCATCCCCAAAAATAAAGGTCATTAGCGTAGCAGATCTGTTTGCCATCGCCATCCGGAATGCCTATGAAAACAAGAGCATTACCAGCCTTTTCATTCATTCTCAGCTCCGCGGAAGGGACAAATAAGCTGTTTTAGTCCCTTTTTTCCTTGTTTTTACCTAACTTTGCCGTCCCTAAATCAGGTTGGTATCGACTTGCCTTGATTTTGGGATTATTCATTAACCAAATTTTTTTATGAAAACAATTACAATCGAAGGTCACCTGAGGACCGAGCATGGCAAAAAAGCCGCCCGCCAGATTCGCTCTCAGGAAAACGTGCCAGGTGTAATTTACGGGGGTGCGCAGGAGATCAGTTTTTATGCTCCTGCCCGGGCTTTCAAGCCCTTGGTCTACACCGGTGAATTCCAAACGGCCGAAGTAACGGTAGACGGAAAAAAGTATCGCTGTATCCTGAAGGACCTGCAGTTCGACAAGGTAAGTGATGAACTGATTCACGTTGATTTGCTGGAACTGGTGGACGACAAAAAAGTTGTGGCAACAATTCCACTCAAATTTGCAGGTACATCTGTAGGGGTGAAAGGTGGTGGTAAGTTGATCACTAAAATCAAATCACTCAAAGTAAAGGCCTTGCCTAAAGACTTGAAGGAGTTCATCACTGTAGATATCACTCATCTTGACCTGAATGGCAACATTCGGGTGGAAGATGTGAAGGAAGCCGGAATGGAAATTCTCAATTCCCCCCGTATTCCCATTGCCTCAGTTGTATTGACCCGTCAGTTGAAGCAGGAAGAAGCTACTGCTGCGAAAGCACCCGCTGCCGCCGCACCCGCTGCCGCGAAAGCACCTGCTGCTGCCGCAAAAAAATAATTTCAAGCAGCTTATTCAGCAACTGCAGGTCAGCAATGGTCTGCAGTTTTTTTTAGTTGCTACCCATCCTCATCTTGGAGGAAATCATGTACATTTAACCGGCTTACTTAAATTCCATGCAACGATTTCTCATTGTTGGACTGGGTAATCCTGGTTCTGACTATTCTCATACACGCCACAACATAGGTTTTGATGTGGTGGATGCTTTTGTATCAGCACACGGAGGCAGTTTCTCTTCAGCACGATATGCTGAAGTAGCCAGCGTAAAAATAAAAGGCAGGGAATTTTTCTGCATCAAGCCTACTACCTACATGAATCTTAGCGGACAAGCTTTCCGCTATTGGATGGAAAAGGAGAATATACCTGTTGAGCAAACGCTTACCATTGTTGATGACCTGGCTTTACCATTGAGTAAAATCAGGCTGCGTGGCTCCGGTTCCGATGCAGGGCATAACGGACTCAAAGACATTCAGCAAATACTCGGTACAGATAAATATCCCAAACTGCGATTTGGCATCGGCAATCAATTCCCCAAAGGAATGCAGGTGGAATTTGTACTGGGAAGGTGGCTGCCGGAAGAGGAACCCATCGTACAAAAAAAAATTAAGTCCTGTTGCTCAATAATAGAGTCTTTTGCCCTGGCCGGAATTGCCTATACCATGAATATGGCTAATCGGCTGGAATTCAATTCAGATCAGGGTACCGGAACCGGATAATAAGTCCCTTTTTTTGTTGATATAATCGAGGTCTCCGGGTAAGTTTCCCACAGTTCATTTTTCCTCGTTTTTCTGATACAATTTTTTCATTCTCAGCTCGTTCTAAACACAATGGGCATCGTATGCCCCATTTTTAACCGAAAGAGGAGCCATGAAGATCATTTGTGTTGGACGCAACTATGCAGCACATGCCAAAGAGTTGGGAAATGAAGTGCCCGAGGATCCGGTGATTTTTATGAAGCCTGCCTCCGCTCTTTTGAAGGGAGATACCCCTTTTCATTATCCTTCCTTTACAAATGACCTGCACTATGAGGCGGAATTGGTATTGCGCATAGGTCAACTCGGTCGTAATGTTGCAGCGACAGACGCCCTGGGCTTAGTGGATGCTATTACTGTCGGATTAGATTTTACTGCCCGCGATGTACAGGCAGTTTTGAAATCGAAGGGGCTTCCCTGGGAGAAAGCAAAGGCATGGGATCAATCCGCTGTAATCGGAGACTGGCATCCGATGAGAAGTGGTGATATTCATTTTTCCATGACAAAGAATGGAACTACCGTTCAGCAGGGTGACACCTCATTGATGATCTTTTCGTTTGACCAGCTACTGGCACATATTTCCATTTACTTTTCATTGGAACCGGGGGACTTAATTTTTACTGGAACACCTGCCGGTGTTGGACCCTGTGTTGCCGATGATGTGCTGGAAGGTTTTTTAGAGAATAAGTCTGTCTTTTCATTAAAAATTCATGCATAATAACCCCCCTCATGGCATGCTGAACCTGACTACTTTGCTGGATGCCTATCAGATGATGGTGACTGCGCGTACCCTCTCGGATACGGTTGCTGTCCGCAAAAAAGATTGTCAGTATATGTTCGCCACTTCCCGAGGTCATGAAGCCATTCAGATTGCTACCGGACTTCAGTTGCAGTCCTGCGACTGGCTGAGTGCCTGTTATAGAGACGATAGTTTACTTTTATCAATGGGCTTTTCCCCGTACGAGTTGATGTTACAGTTGTTGGGGAAAAAGAATGATCCTTTTTCGGGTGGACGTACTTATTATGCTCATCCCAGCAGCAAGGAAGCCGGAAAGCCCTCTATACTTCACCAAAGTAGTGCCGCCGGAATGCAGGCCATCCCCTCTACCGGTTTGGCTCATGCCATCAGGATTGCTGAGGAAACGGGTTCCATGAAATTGCGGAAAACCAAAGATGGCCAATTGCCTATAGTGGTTTGTTCTATGGGTGATGTGGCTCCTACGGAAGGAGAGTTAAGTGAGGCAATGTTATTAGCGGCCCAGCAGCAGTTACCGATTGTGTATCTGGTGCAGGACAATCTTAACCATTCCATACCCCGCAAGGAAGAAAACAATCACCATGGTTCCTATGACTGGAGTTGTATTGGCAAGGGATTAGAACGGCTGAAATGTGATGGTAGTAATTTTGCAGAGAGTTTTCTAACGATGATGCGTGCTACACAGATTGCCCGCATTGAACGGAAACCGGTATTGGTTCATGCTACCTTATCCCAGCAGAGTTATCAGTCCTACGAGTTGCGAAAGGGAAGTGATCGCTATCAAAAGAAAAGGGAGGAGAAAGCTCAGTTAGATCCTGTAGTGATTTTGAGAAATGTGTTATTGGAATCAGGAATAACGGAAGATGATATTCGACAGATCGAGCAGGCAGTTAAAAAAAGGGTAGAACATGATTTCGATCGTGCCCTGCATTCCGAAGATCCCGATCCGGCCTCTGTGGAGGAACATGTATTTGCAGATACACCAATCAGAGAAGAAATGGGAACACGGACACCTGTTCGTGGAAAAGAGGTTGGCATGGAAGAGGCAGCTTTGCGCGCTTTAGAAGAGTTGATGGAGGCATATCCTGAGTCGGTGATTTATGGATTGCAGTCTGCAGGTCGTTTGGGAGGAAAACTTGGATCAATGGATCGATTTCTTGAGAAGTTTGGACAAGAGCGGGTTTGTGATACTGGGGTAGATGAGTCTTATATTATTGGATCTACTGCCGGCATGAGTGCTTTGGGTATGAAGCCGATTGTGGATATACAATGTGCAGATTTCATTTATACCGGGCTTAATCAGTTGGTTAATCAATTGTCAAAATCCTGCTATCTGACCAATGGTAAGTTTCCTGTGCAGATGTTATTGCGGGTGCCCGTGGGGGCATATAATGGAGGGGGGCCTTATAACAGTGCTAGCATAGAATCTACCTTGTTATCGATAAAAGGCATAAAAGTGGTATATCCCTCCAATGCTGCCGATATGAAGGGGTTGATGAAGGCTGCTTTTATGGATCCTAATCCAGTGGTAATTTTAGAGCACAAGGGTCTGATGGGAGAAAACAGCCTAAAGAATTTACAAGTGCAGGCTACTGAGCCCGCATCGGATTATATCATTCCATTAGGTAAGGCCCGAACAGTATCGGAATCGGATGCCGGATTGTTAGAGCGTGGCATGACCCTGGGGATAATCTCTTATGGCATGGGTGTTCATTGGGCTTTGGAAGTCGCTGCGAAGGCACCCGGAATGGTCGAAGTTCTAGATTTAAGAAGCTTATATCCATTAGATGAGGAGGCAGTGGTTGAATTGGTAAAGCGACATGGAAAGGTGCTCATTGTAACCGAGGAGCCCCGAAATAATTCTTTTACGGAGGCATTAGCCCATCGCATCACCAGAACCTGTTATTGTTACCTTGATGCACCGGTGGAGGTGGTGGGTGCACTGGATTTACCGGCGATTCCGATGCATAGGAATTTAGAGCAAGCCATGATACCCGGTGTGGCAGGCTTGGGGCGACAGGTAGATCAACTTTTGGCCTTTTAGTGAGGAGCTTTTTTCCCCGAATTCATTATCTTTGCTGCCCAATAATTATTAGGGCGAGGTAGCTCAGTTGGTTAGAGCACAGGATTCATATCCGCCTATGGCGGACTGGGTTCATAATTGGGAGATAAAATATTGGGCGAGGTAGCTCAGTTGGTTAGAGCACAGGATTCATATACGCCTCTGGCGTACATGGGTTCAAAAAAAGAGAGGAAGGGTGAATAAAATAAATGGCGAGGTAGCTCAGTTGGTTAGAGCACAGGATTCATATACGCCTCTGGCGTACATGGGTTCAAAAAAAGAGAGGAAGGGTGAATAAAATAAATGGCGAGGTAGCTCAGTTGGTTAGAGCACAG
>JBIIRN010000291.1:0-2703 GCA_044341525.1 Sediminibacterium sp.
CTCTTTTTATTGTGCATGTCAAAAAATTAAGATGATGAATATATGAAATTTTGGGTGGGGGAAATAGATTTTTTGATGGGTGGAGGAAATAAAAAGAGAGATTGATTAAAACAAACTTTTATTCGTTTTTGTGAACATTTACGGAAATTAAATCTAAAAGAACGGAACCAGCTAAGCATCACTTTCTTGCCCGTGTGGAAGCCGAGAGGGCCTTCCACCAGATTTCATCTTCTTTTCCCAGCACCCAAACAGAAATGCCCCGGAGTTTATACTTAGACAATAAGGTGAGTTTTTCTGAAAGTGATTTGTCATCTTCAATATACATATACTCATTTACGCCATCATTGTCCCACATTGCATAATGACATCGGGCCCGATCATTCCATTGTAGGGTAGCATTATTTTTTGCCAGGATATGCTGGACAACTTTGTAGGGGATCTGCTGCCCATTGGAAAACCCACCTCGTTCTTCAGTATAATCGGGAAACCAACGAACCGAATAGCTGGGTATTCCCATCGAAATTTTATTAGCGGGGATTCCTTCTGATAGAAGAAACTGCAGAATCCTCTCTACCCAATCAAAACCGGCAACAGGCCCGGGTGGAGTGCGGCGCGTATGTTGGTCATAAGACATGATGGATAAGAAATCGCCGGCAGTGGCCATTGCTTTTAAATCATATCCTGCTCGCCAGTTTTCGAAAAGAAAATTGTGATACGGAGTGGTTCCACCTACATTTTCCACCTGATGGACGACAGCAGCAGAAAGCGATAACCCGGCTGCGTGTAGAGCATCAGCAGTCTCTTTATAAAAGGAAGTAAATAGATCCCGGTCAGCAATATGTAAGCCCTCCAGATCAAATTGCCAGCCATCCAATTGATATTGCCGGGCGTATTCCAACATCATGCGGATGGCCCTTTTTCTGGCGATAGGATTAATAAGTATCTGGTGAAGTAAACTCGCAGTGAAGCCACTGTTTACTATCAAAGGGGCTACTTTAACTCCGTATTTTTTAGCCGTATCAATTACACGTTTGTCCAGAGAACCAGACAAAACACCCTCCTTACTAATAAAAAATGTTTGGGGACAAACCATCGATATCTGGGCTATATTCTTATAAAAACTTTCGAATCCTTCCGGATTATCGGTCATATAAAATAAGTTCTCAGAGGGATATTGACTCTTAGCAGATAATGCCAACAACATTCCTAAAAAGATCATCCATTTGCGGAGTAGAGGGACATAGGTAATTTTTTTCATGCGCAACATATTTCAATAAGAGTTTTAGTTATCAGGCGTGAACCACCTAAGATTAATACATTTCAGTAAAAAAGAAATTTAATGCGACTTGATTCTTTTGATTACCCCGCCCATGGTTTCCCGTATTGAGTTGGCAAATACAAATGCCGCAGGGTCAATATCATTTATTAAATTTTTTAAACGACGAAGCTCTAATCGGGTAACGACAGTAAAAATGATATCACAATCATTACTGATATTGAATTTTCCGGGAAGAAATCCACGCTCTCCCTTATAAATAGTTATACCCTTTCCAAGTTTGTTCACCAATTGGTATTTAATCATTTCACTCTTTGAAGAAATTATAGTTACGCCCATATAAGCTTGAATTCCTTCTACCACATAGTCTATACATCGGGTAGCCGCGAAGTAAGTCAATATTGAATAGAGCGCTGATTCAATTCCAAACTTTAATGCGGCTATTGAAAAAATGATAATATTAATAGCCATGATAATTTCCGTGATAGTAAAAGATGTTCTCTTTAGAGTATAAAGTGCAGCTACCTCGATACCGTCCAAAGCCGCTCCCGAACGCATGACTAAACCTACACCGGTACCTATAAAAACACCTCCGAAAATGGAAATCAATAATTTATCATTTGTAAGTGTAAAATTGGGTAAAAATTGTAATACAAAAACAAGTAAAACTATTGCTAAGGCCATCCGGATAGAAAATTTCAGACCAACTAAATAATAGCCTGCAATCATCAAAGGGAGGTTCAATAATAACAGAAAGATACCGATGGGTTGATGTGTGGTCTCATGCAATAAAAGTGCAATACCTGTGATTCCACCATCAAAAAAATGATTAGGCATTAAAAATCCCTTCAATGCTATAGCAGCAAGGGTAACACCCAATATCATTTGTACTATATCTTTCATCAAATCAAAATTGGAATGATGCTCTTTTGATTGTACCATTTTGTCAGCTTTCTCTTTCAATACTGCAAGATTAGATTGTTTGCCCGTTTCCTTAGTGCTAATAGCGTAAGGAGTAAAATACCTGTGCTGTGTTAAAAATTGAATCTGGCTATTAACCCAGTTTGCATTTTCTGATAGTAAATGCAGGTGTCTCATTTCAGATTCGAGCTTTTCTGCTCTTTCAGCATAATTTTCATCGCCCAGATAAAACAAATCAGCATCACACAGAATTTTGGACAACAAATCATGTGGGGTTTGGGGCAATCGTGTGGCATAAATCATGTCACATATTTTGTCGATTTGTGCATGAGAATATCCAAATTCAGGTAATATTTTCCTGGCATAATTACATGATAACTCTTCGTGATTTTCATGTGATTGTAAGAATCCGGTGTCATGCAGTAATGCCCCTGTTTTCACCAACAAGTACTCATCCTCAGATAATTGTTCATGAGATGCTATGAGCTCCACATTCGAAATGACTT
>JBIIRN010000292.1:0-2672 GCA_044341525.1 Sediminibacterium sp.
CAAAGGTTTTCGTAAGCTTTTTTTCTTCCTTCTTTCTCAAAAAATTCCTTGCTGCGGGCGGTTTTTAAAATGGTACCTCCCCGCTGAATGATATTGGCAACAGAACGGGAGATCATCGGTTGAATGTCATTTTCAATCATTCCGTTGTATCCCCGCATGATTCCGAACATTTCCAACCCGTGATAAATCCCGGTACGAACCACCGCCCTTACTGCAGCATTCATCCCCGGAGAATCACCACCCGAGGTCAGAACACCTATTTTAGTAACTTTCTTAGCTGACATGTATCAAATAATAATGTTAAACAGATATATGAATGAAAATAAAATATTACAATTCTCTCATTCAAGGAGTTCAAAAATAAGCAATTGAGAGCTATTAAACTGATTTGTGAACAAGTTGATGCGTTAAAAATGTATTGCCACCATCCAATCGATAGATTTTACTATTCCAGTTAAATGAAGCATTCTCACTAACATTCGTTAGTGAGGAAAATTTTATTCTATCAGTTAATACCTCCGATGAACATGGGTAACCTAAGAAATGATCATTTTTCTATTACCAGGTAATAATAAGAAGTCAACTACTTTGGAAAAATGGGATCCGTTCCCCGAAGGGTACCCCGGGTAGACAAGATAGAAAAACGAACGAACATATCTTCCGAATACCAATTATTGCGGCGGGTTTTCTTAATCACTTCGCTGTGTTCCCGTTTGCTGTAGGCGAATTGCTTCATGTGATCTTTCGATTCCCAGACGCTAAAAGTAGCTTGCTTGAGCCAGGGTATTTCTCCAATACCCACTGATGTGATGAATCCCGGAGCATCCGTCATGGTAACTGCAACGGGCGCTACATTTTTCCAAAAATCATATAGCCGGCTGATTCGAATGGTGGCTCTTGTCAGAACGGCCATTTTACCGCTGTATTCCGGGTGGGAACCTGAAAATTTTCCAAATACTTCCGCTCCATCCCAGGTTCCATGGCCTTCAATTGCCTGCAGATGGATCTCGTATTTTTCTGAGCGGAAAAATTTCCACCAGCCCTTAAAAAAACCAGGTAGGTAATCAGAGTCAATCTGTTGCTGATCTTGGGGTATGATTAAGAGGGCCCACTGTCGGGCATCCGGAACGATATCAAAGGTTCCATTTCGACCACAACCCATCAGTTTCCAAAACTTAATCTTCTTATTTCCCCATAAAAAAAAACGAAACACGGCCATGGATAAAAAGCCTGCCCAAAAAAGTAACCGGGGGTACCTGACCAGTATAAGTTGACAGACCATTCAGTAATGTACGATTTAATTTAATTGAGTTCTTCTTCCAATGTCATTACCTTTTCTAAAACTTCTTCCAGTTGGCGGTTCAAGTCTGTCAGGCGTTGCTGACACTGTCCATATTCTTTTTCCAATTCTGAAAAACGATTGGAACTGGCGTAGGTAGAGGGATCGCTCATCGCTGCTTCCAACTCGAGTTTTTTTACTTTGAATTGTTGAACGCTCTCTTCGAGTTGCTGCATTTTTTTTCGCTCCCGCTGCAAATCTTTCTGTTTCTCTTTCATTGCCTGGTTACCGGTATTATTTTTTTCCGGTGCCATTGTAACCACCGGCTTTTCCGGCACTTTATCTTTTACATTGTTCCGCTCAGCTTCCTGTATCCTTTGCATTCTCTCGTTCCATTCTACCCATTCATGATAGCCCCCCTTGAATTCCCGAATCCGGTTATCCTGTATTTCCCAAATTTTATTCGCTGTTTGTGAAATAAAGTAGCGGTCGTGACTGACCAAAATATAAGTGCCCTGATACTGATTCAATGACTCCGCCAGCAACTCCACTGAATGCATGTCAAGGTGGTTGGTAGGTTCATCGAGCATCATAAAATTTGCTCTGCTGACAATGGTCTTGGCCAATGCTACCCGAGCTTTTTCACCCCCACTCAGTACTTTGATCTTTTTTTCAACCGCATCTCCGCTGAATAAAAAAGAACCAAGCAGACTTCTCAATTCCAGATCGGTTTTCTTACTACCACATTGCTGCAATTCTTCCAGCACAGTATGCTGCAAATTCAATGCTTCGAGTTGGTGCTGCGCATAAAAACTTTCTTCCACATTGTGGCCCCAGATTCTTTCCCCTTCAAAAGATTCGATACCGGCGATTACCCGAAGCAGGGTAGACTTACCCTTTCCATTCGCACCGATGAGGGCTATTTTATCACCTCTTTCTATCTCCGCTTCTGCCTGACTGACAATTTGAATAGAGCCGAATCTTTTCGTAATATTTTTCAACTGCACCAGAACTTTACCGGGAACCTTATCTAACTGAAAATTAATTCTGATATCAGGTCTTTCAAGTTTTACATCCTCGATTAAATCCAGCTTATCGAGTCTTTTCTGAACACTCTGGGCCTGCGCTGCTTTGCTGGCCTTGGCTTTGAAGCGTTCGATGAATCGTTCCTGCTGCCGGATAAAATCCTGCTGATTCTCATATGCCTTCTGTTGCATTTCAATTCGAATGGCTTTCTCCTCTTCGTACTGGTTATAATTACCGGTGTAAATGTGTAGTTGTTGCTGATAAAGTTCTACAATCTTATTGACCATGCGGTTAAGGAAGAATTTATCGTGACTGACGATTACTACACTACCCTTGTAATGGAGCAAATAACGTTCTAACCATTCGA
>JBIIRN010000294.1:0-2669 GCA_044341525.1 Sediminibacterium sp.
GGCTTCCATCAGCTGAACAGCAGCGGGAGCGGTCTTGATGATAAAATCAAATGATTTGTCGGAATAAACCGTAATAACAACGGGTACTACTTTACCCATTTTGTCCTGCGTTCTCGCATTGAACTGTTTGCAGAACTCCATAATGTTTACCCCCTTGGATCCGAGGGCCGGCCCTACTGGTGGCGCAGGATTGGCTTGTCCGCCTTTCACCTGCAGCTTCACGAAGCCGGAGATTTCTTTGGCCATTGTGTTAGATTTTATTGGTGATAGCGTCCCGATTTGTATCGGGACTCCCAAATCAATCATTCTCGTTAAAGAACTTTTGGGGCGGCAAAGGTAAGGATTTCCTGGATTCCAGCCAATTTTTTAAGGTCTCAGGCAAAAAAATACGCCCCGAATAGTTCGGGGCGCTTATTATTTTGGGGGGAACGGACCATTAACTGATCTTCTCCACCTGCATGTAACTGAGTTCCACAGGAGTAGAACGGCCGAATATCTTTACCGTTACCTTGAGTTTCTTCTTCTCGTCATTCACTTCTTCAATCACCCCATTGAAATCATTGAAAGGACCTTCCACGATTTTAATGGTCTCACCGATGATAAAGGGCTCGATCATGGATACTCCCTGGTCATTCATTTCATCTACCTTACCGAGCATTTTGTTGACTTCGGCTTTGCGGAGAGAAATAATATTCCCTTTAGATCCCTTGCCATCTGTCAGAAAGTGCATGACGTTACTTACGTTGCTGATGTGCAATACAATATCATCAGAGAGCTTCCCATCGAGTACTTCCAGCATCACATAACCGGGAAAATAGTTTTTCTCTCGCATTACTTTCTTGCCATTCTGCACCTTATACACTTTCTCCATCGGCAGGAAAACCTGTCGAATAATATTTTGCCAGCCGCTGCGGAGGATATCTTTATCGAGGTATTCCTTCACTTTCCGCTCCTTGCCGCTTACAACCCGCAATACATACCATTTGGTCTCCGGCGCTGGAGGAGCTGTATTTTCTGCCACAGGGGTAGTGGTTTCTATCGTATCCATAGTCATTACTTAAAGAGTGAATAAACCAGTTTCAACAGTTGGTTGCTGGCAAAGTCCATAAGAGATACCATCGCAGTGATGATGATGGTAGCTACCAGCACGATCATGGTACTCTGCTGAAGATGATTCCAGGAGGGCCAGGTCACTTTTTCCTGCAATTCCAGGTAGCTCTCCCGGAAATATTGAGCGATTTTGTTCATAATTTTTATTTTCTGTAGGTAGCACGGGCACTAGGATTCGAACCCAGATCAAAGGTTTTGGAGACCTCTACACTAACCGTTGTGCTATGCCCGTATTAAAGCTAAAAGCTATTCCGGAGGGCCGGAACAGCTTTTAGATATGACTGCAAATATATTGAAAGATTTGCAAATAAACCCCGGGGAAGACCCCCGAAACTTATTTTATGATTTCAGTCACCTGGCCGGCACCTACGGTACGTCCACCTTCGCGGATAGCGAATTTCAGACCTTTTTCCATAGCGATCGGCTGGATCAACTTAACAGTCAGGTTGATGTTATCACCAGGCATTACCATCTCAGTTCCTGCAGGCAGAGAAACCTCACCGGTTACGTCTGTCGTACGGAAATAGAACTGAGGACGATACTTATTGAAGAAAGGAGTGTGACGTCCGCCTTCTTCCTTGCTCAGTACGTAAACCTCACCTTTGAATTCAGTGTGGGGAGTGATAGAACCTGGCTTACAAAGAACCATACCACGACGGATCTGGTTTTTCTCAATACCGCGCAACAACAGACCGGCATTGTCTCCGGCTTCACCTTCATCGAGCAACTTCTTGAACATTTCAACACCGGTTACAGTAGAGCTCAGCGGAGCTTCCATCAGACCTACAATTTCAACGGCCTCACCTACTTTCACACGTCCACGCTCAATACGACCGGTAGCAACTGTACCACGACCGGTGATAGAGAACACGTCTTCCACACTCATCAGGAATGGCATATCCACCGGACGGGGAGGCAACGGAATATAAGAATCAACTGCTTCCATCAGTTCATCGATTTTAGCCACCCACTTTGGATCTTCAGCCAAAGCACCGGTAGCAGAACCTTGAATGATCGGTGTATTATCTCCATCAAAACCATATGAACTCAACAGTTCGCGGATCTCCATTTCAACCAGTTCCAGCAGTTCAGCATCATCCACCAGGTCAACTTTGTTCATGAATACAACGATACGGGGTACACCTACCTGGCGAGCCAACAGGATGTGCTCTTTGGTTTGTGGCATCGGACCATCAGTAGCAGCAACTACGAGGATGGCACCGTCCATCTGGGCAGCACCGGTGATCATGTTCTTCACATAGTCAGCGTGACCGGGACAGTCAACGTGCGCATAGTGGCGGGCAGAAGTTTGATATTCTACGTGAGCCGTATTGATCGTGATACCCCTTTCTTTTTCTTCAGGTGCACCATCGATCTCGTCATATTTCTTTGCCACATTACCCATACCCTTTTTAGACAGGATCATGGTGATTGCTGCAGTCAGGGTAGTCTTACCATGGTCAACGTGACCGATGGTACCTACGTTTACGTGGGGTTTCTCCCGCTTAAAGGTCTCTTTTGCCATTTTTATCGTTTTTTTTGTGTTTTCAATGGTGGTT
>JBIIRN010000293.1:0-2669 GCA_044341525.1 Sediminibacterium sp.
CCTTGCCATCGCATCGGTAATCAGATCAATATTTCCGGTCATAACAGCCGGCTTGACCAATACGGAGGAAGATGAAAAGTCACCATACACCTTACAACTTCTGTTACACTGGGCACAATAGAAACAAGCACCGCGCTCATTATTGATGGGCTTGGTAAGAATGGAAAGACGAGAGGGAATCACAGGAATTCCCATACCCGTGGCCGTTTTCTTGATCATTAATTCATGTAATCGCGGCTTTGGGGGTGGTAAAAAAATACCATCCGGATCATTGGGTAACCCCTCATTGGAACCAAAAACACCAATCAGCTGATCAATCTTATCATAGTATGGCTTAACATCTTCATATCCGATGGGCCAGTCATCACCCAACCCGTCTATACTTCTCCGTTTAAAATCTTTGGGGCCAAAGCGGAGGGAAATTCTTCCCCAGTGATTGGTTCTTCCGCCCACCATTCTGGCACGCCACCAGTCCCACTTATCACTCCCTTCCTTCATCGTATAAGGTTCCCCATCAATCTGCCAGCCCCAAAAGCACCCATCAAAATCTCCAAAAGGACGGAATTTTGTGCTGGCTCCTCTTCTAGGCGATTCCCAGGGATTTTTCATTTGAGAGGAATGGATCGCCGGATCATAATTCGGGCCGGCCTCAATGAGACAAACCTTTAACCCTGCTTTTGCCAGAACATAAGCCGCCATACCACCTCCGGCCCCGGAACCAACAATAACGGCATCGTATTTTTTCGACTCTTTTTTGATCTGAAAATCACCCATAATTCTACATTTAACGGTCTATAAATCAGGTATGAATGTAGACAATTTAGGACATCGATTTTGCATTTTTATTCCCCAATTTCTCAAAAAATGCCTGCTCCGGTCCCCTTAACAAGCAGATGCCTTAAAAACAACACTCCGGGAGTCGGGTATTGCGATTTTTTGCCCATTTTTGCAATAATATCTATCTTACAACTTCATGAAGAAAGGAATTTACCAGTTACTGAAAAGCCAACGACAGGCTGGGAAAAAATCCTTTGCCGTATTGATAGATCCGGATAAAGCCGATGAAGCGACCCTCGACCGACTGATTGAAAAAGCCTTGGCCTGTCGGGTTGACCATTTTTTTGTTGGGGGAAGTCTGGTGATTTCTAATAGACTGGATAGCTGCATTCAGCAAATCAAATCCCAATGTTCCATTCCGGTGACCCTCTTCCCGGGTTCCCCTTCACAGATCAGTTCCTATGCCGATGCCCTGCTCTATCTTTCACTGATTTCCGGTCGAAACGCCGAATTACTGATCGGACAACATGTGATCAGTGCACCCTTTGTTAAGAAAAGCGGGTTAGAGATTATTCCTACAGGATACATGGTCATAGATGGAGGTGCCCCTACCACCGTTTCATATATCTCCAATGCCAATCCCATTCCTGCCGACAAAAATGATATTGCCATGTGCACCGCCATGGCGGGAGAAATGCTGGGATTACAACTCATTTACATGGATGCCGGAAGCGGAGCGAGAAAACCCATTACGGAGTCCATGATTGCACAAGTAGCTGCTCAAATCTCTATCCCCCTGATTGTAGGAGGCGGTATTACCGAACCCGAGAAAGCATATCTCAACTGCAAGGCAGGGGCGGATGTGATTGTAGTAGGAAATGCGATTGAAAAAGATCTTTCTGTTATGTCAGAAATCAGTTCTGCCATTCACAGTCTTTCCTTAACCATTTAATATACTGTTCTACCTGAGTTGCCCTGTATCTACGCGGGAAGGCGTGTCTTTACCGCTGATGATGCTGCCGGCACTGATGGCAATGGAACGGATGATGCGTGCCATGTTCTCCAGATCTAAGGTACCCACCTCGTCACTGGGTTTATGGTAATTCGGCTCATTGTCCATCTTGGAAGTACTGATGGTATGTGCGGGTACTCCCAAACGAGCCAGGGTAGCGTTGTCAGAGCGATAAAAAAGATTTTGCTCGGTATACGGATCCGGGTAAAAATTAAATCCACTTCCGGCAAGGTTCTGTTGTAGGATGGTTCCCATACTGGACTTATCGAATCCGGTGATATAAGCAGAGTTAGTTCCCCATTTGCTTTCAGTTCCAATCATTTCGATGTTGAACATGGCAACAACTTTTTCCGGCGGGAGTTGGCGTGAAAAATAGGTGGCTCCGAATCCGCCTACTTCTTCCGCTGTAAATGCTACAAAAATCAACGAACGTGCATTGTTATTCAACGATTTGAAATACCGGGAGAGCATGATCACGGCAGTGGTTCCTGCGGCATCATCATTGGCGCCATTGAAAATTGAATCAGTAAGCAGGTTACCCTGGCGGTCTTTGCTCATGATACCCAGGTGATCGTAGTGCGCAGAAAAAATCACAAATTCTTCGGGGCGGCTTTTACCTGGAATAATGGCTGCTACATTAGCCAAGGGCTGACGAGTAAAGCTATGAATGGCTTCCACCCAAAAATTGGTGGGTAAAGCAGGAGATAATATAAACAGGGTATTGTACTCAGATTCGAATTGCTGAGATTTCAGGCGGGTGAGATTTCCAAAGGAACGGGCATGTGCAGTATCCACTACTACTAGATAATTTCCTTTAGCACCCAGGTATTTTCTGGCTGCTGTCATGAAATTTTCTCCGGCAGCAATCTTTACTTGCTGA
>JBIIRN010000053.1:0-10005 GCA_044341525.1 Sediminibacterium sp.
ACAGCTTTTAACTTTTTTTCATATGGCAAGCAATCGTTAGAAGCCGCTCCGTTTCCACGGAGGGGCTTTTTTTTTGAAAAGATTATAATTGGATGTAAACTAACTAACGTTAGTGTAATTTTTTTAGTTTTTTAGAAGTATAAGTTGTATATTTGAATATGACTTTCACCGGCCAATTTTATTTTTTCTCTTTTTTCTTCACCAAAAGATGAAGCCGGGTCGTAATTGAAATAATCAACCAAACCATAACGAAGCCCGGCCAACAGCCGGGTTTTTTGTTTTACATCCATCACCCAATAACCAATGTCACCTTCCTCCCAACTTCCCCAACTGAAAAACAAGGCCTTTGAAAAAGGAATTTGTATTCAGGGCTATGAAGGAAGCTTCCACCAGGTTGCCGCCAACCATTTTTTCGGTAAGGGGGTACCCGTTTTACCCTGCGATACTTTCCGACAGCTCGTGCGCCTATCCTCCGATCCCGGAGAATCTGCGGGTGGGGTCATGGCAATTGAAAATTCAATTGCCGGCAGCATTCTGCCGAACTATAGTTTGCTGCAAAAGAGCAAGTTAGTGGTTGTGGGGGAACTCTATTTATCGATCAGCCAAAACCTGCTCGCCAACAAAGACGTGGAGCTTTCTCAAATACGGGAAGTACATAGCCACCCCATGGCAATTTTACAATGTCTTGATTACCTCGAACAACATGAATGGAAACTCATAGAGACGGAAGACACTGCCCTGAGCGCCCGGCATATCTCCCAGCATCGGCATCGTCATACCGCTGCTATTGGAAGTAAGCTGGCCGCCGAACTCTACAATCTGCGTATTCTGACCCCGGATATCCATACCATGAAAAACAATGTTACCCGTTTCCTCATTCTGGTCAATCGTCAACTGGCTGAGCCGGTTACCGATGCTAACAAAGCTTCTGTTTACTTTCAGACTGACCATTCACAGGGAGCACTGGCACGAGTTCTTACCAGCATTGCCGCCGGAGGGGTCAACCTGAGTAAACTGCAAAGCATGCCAATACAGGGAAGTAATTTTAAATACGGGTTTTATGCTGATCTGGAATTTGAATCGCGTCAGCGGCTCGATCGGGTGCTAAAAGAAATGACGGCACTCACCAATAGTCTTAAGATTTTTGGCATCTATAAAAAAGGGAAACAAATTAAAGCCTGATGGAACAGCCGATGAAACAACCACCTATGCCAATTCAACTCTCCTCCCGTTTACATGGTATCGGGGAATATTATTTCTCTACCAAACTAAGAGAAATTGATGAATTGAACCGCCAGGGGAAAGCCATCATCAACCTGGGTATTGGTAGTCCAGACCAGCCACCGCACCCCTCGGTTATTGAGGCATTGCAAGATGGTGCCGGCAAATCAACTTCCCATGGCTATCAAAATTATAAAGGTATTCCCGCTTTGCGGGAAGCCATGGCTCATTGGTACTTGCGTTCTTATGGCGTGACACTTGATCCTGCTTCTGAAATACTTCCCTTGATGGGGAGTAAGGAAGGCATTTTGCATATCTGCATGACCTACCTGCAATCCGGTGACGAGGCGCTGATTCCTAATCCCGGATACCCGACTTATAGAAGTGCAGTCACTTTAGCGGGTGCGACTCCTGTAGAATATGAACTGTCTGAACAACGCAACTGGGGGCCTGATTGGGAAGCACTGGAGAAAACCGATCTCAGCCGCGTAAAAATCATGTGGGTGAATTATCCCCACATGCCTACCGGACAAAATGCGAACCCGGCTTTGTTTCAGCAATTGATAGATTTTGGAAGGCGTCACCGGATTTTAATCTGTCATGACAACCCCTATAGTTTTATTTTAAACGATCGCCCCCAAAGTATTTTGAGCAGTCCGGGGGCCATGGAAATAGCCCTGGAATTGAATTCCCTGAGCAAAAGTCATAACATGGCCGGATGGAGAGTGGGCATGCTTTCCGGCGCAGCCGACCGAATTAACGAAGTACTCCGGTTTAAAAGCAATATGGACAGTGGCATGTTTCTTCCTGTGCAAATGGCTGCAATCGCTGCACTTCAACTTGATCAGTCCTGGTATGATCAGGTCAATGCAACTTATGCTGCTCGCCGTACCCTGGCAATAGAATTATTGTCGTGTATCGGTTGCCATCCTGCACCTGATCAGTCGGGCCTGTTTTTATGGGCGAAAATTCCTGCTACCAGCCAGGATGCCTTCCAGTTGACTGACAGGATTCTATATCAGGCGAACGTATTCCTTACACCCGGGGGTATTTTCGGTTCCGCAGGTAATCAATATGTGCGCATTAGTTTGTGTGCAACGGAAGCAAAAATGGAAGAAGCCATTCAAAGAATTAAAATCCACGGATCCGGCAATTAAACCGCCGCTGCGGAGTTATTATAAAGAACTAAACAGACTTAAAAAATTATCATTATGCGGGTAGCGATCATCGGAATAGGATTGATAGGAGGATCCATTGCCCTCACGCTCAAAGACAGAAAATTTGCTTCGACCATCATTGGCGTGGATGCTAATCCACAGCATGCTGAAAAAGCATTGCAGCTGGGTTTGGTGGATGAGATCTTGGATTGGAAAGAAGCAGTTGACCAATCGGATATCATCATTTTTGCTACCCCCATCAATGTTACGGAGCGCATGCTGCCAGCTTTACTTGAACGGTGTCAACAACAAGTTGTACTAGACGTCGGATCTACCAAAAAAACATTGTGCGATACCATTGAAGACTCACCCAATCGTTCCCGTTTCGTTGCTACCCACCCTATGTGGGGTACCGAATTCAGCGGTCCGCAAGCAGCTATCTGTGGTGCCTTCGATGACAAAGCCACTGTGATCTGCGATCGGGAAAAATCAGCAGCAGATGCATTGGAACTAACGGAACGTCTCTATGGTACCCTGGGTATGAAAATCATTTATATGACTGCGGAAGAACATGACGTACACGTTGCGTATGTGAGTCATATTTCTCACATCACTTCCTTCGCACTGGCTAACACGGTTTTGGAAAAGGAAAAGGAAGAAGATACCATTTTTGGTCTCGCTTCCGGTGGTTTTGAAAGTACCGTAAGACTGGCGAAAAGCAATCCGGGAATGTGGATACCCATTCTGATGCAAAACCGCGATAACATTCTCGATGTATTGAATGAGCACATTGCACAATTGAGAAAATTCAAAGCTTGCCTGGAAAAAGAAAATTATGAATACCTCAGTGAACTCATCAACAGAGCCAATGAGATCAGAAGAATATTAAAATAAATCTACACCGCCGCAAAGAAAATGAGGCAGACCGTTCATGCCGATATAAATAAGAAAGGAGGACCGGTTACACACTCGTACCTTTGCAGCCTAAAAACAACACATGAATAAATTTGAAGCGTTGGGACTCGATGCCCGAATAGTCAGGGCAACCTCAGAGATGGGCTATGAACAACCCACCGCCATCCAGGAACAAGCCATTCCTATTTTGATTAGTGGTACACAGGATTTTATCGGATTAGCACAGACGGGTACGGGTAAAACCGCTGCCTATGCATTACCCTTATTGCAACTCATTCAACCCACTCCTAATTTTCCTCAGGCCCTCGTGGTTTGTCCGACCCGAGAACTCTGTCTGCAAATCGTGAAAGAAGTGGAATCCTTTAAAAAATACCTGCCGGGATTATCTGCTGTAGCTGTTTACGGAGGTTCTTCCATCGGATTGCAGATAAAAGATATCCGCAGGGGAGTGCAACTGGTGGTAGCCACCCCGGGAAGACTGATTGATCTGATTGAACGAAAGGCCATTGAGCTCGATAAGATCCAATTTGTTGTGCTTGATGAAGCCGATGAAATGCTGAATATGGGATTTCAGGAAGACATTGAGTTTATCCTGAAAAATACACCGGCACGCGAGAGTACCTGGTTGTTCAGTGCCACCATGCCCCCTGAAATCAGAAAGGTGAGCAAGAAGTATATGTCTCAACCCAAGGAGGTTACTATTGGTAAAGTCAATACCGCCAATGCCAGCATTGACCATCAGTACTATGTCACTTCTGCACACCACCGGTATGAAACCCTGAAACGCATCATCGATTTTAATCCGGGTATCTATGGTATCGTTTTTACACGAACCAAGGCAGATGCACAAGAGATTTGTGACCGACTGACAAGAGAAGGTTACGATATCGATGCCCTACATGGAGATCTCTCTCAACAGCAGCGAGAGAAAGTAATGGGACAATTCAGGGATAAAAGTTTGCAAATGTTGATCGCTACTGATGTGGCTGCCCGTGGAATCGATGTGGCCGGTATCTCTCATGTGATCAACTATGAACTGCCCGATGATGCAGAAGTATATACCCATCGCAGTGGCCGAACCGGAAGAGCCGGTAACCAGGGAATATGTATTTCTATTGTGCATGCCCGTGAAATGTATAAGTTCCGCCAAATAGAAAAATTGAGCAATACCCGATTTCATAAACTCGATATCCCTTCAGGTAAAGATGTTTGTCGCAAACAATTCTTCCATTTCATGGATAAATTGTTGTCAGCAGATATCAGTCATGGTAACTATGAAACCTATGTGCCCATGCTGACAGAAAAATTTGCTGATATATCCAAGGAGGAAGTATTGAAACGGGTGGCTGCGATGGAGTTTGACCGTTTCCTGAAATACTATGAAAATGCCGGAGACTTGAATGTGCGCGAAAAAGATAAGTCATCGAAATCGGCAGGAAAAACAGGAGCACAAGAATTCCAGTCCGGCGGAAGAGGAGATAGTCGAAAAACTTATGCCAAAGGCGGGAGCGGATATCGTCGTCTATTTGTCAACCTCGGCACCAAAGATGGATTTTATAAAGCAAGTTTCCTCCAATTTATCCTCGATATGAGTGACCTGAAAAAAGAAGTATTGGGTAAAATAGATATGAAAGATATGAACAGCTGGATCGAAATTGAAAAAGGGTCTGCCCAACAAATGATTCGGGCACTCGATGGGAAAAAGTACCGGGGCAGAAATATTCGAATGAATGATGCAGACAACCGAACGCCCTATTCAGGAAAACACCAATCCTCTTAAATAAAAACATTTCAAATTCAGGAATATGGAACAGGCTAAAACAAAAGCAATCAATATCGATGAGCTATTCAACAAACGTCCGCTCATCATATCCGGGCCCTGCAGCGCTGAAACAGAAGAGCAGGTATTGCAGACAGCCAGCCGCCTGGCAGCAACAGGTAAAATTGATATGCTGCGCGCCGGCATCTGGAAACCCCGAACCCGGCCCGGTAGTTTTGAGGGAATTGGTACAAAAGGTCTTCCCTGGTTGCAGACTGCGAAAAAAATGACCGGACTTCCCGTCACTGTAGAAGTAGCAACCGGAAAACAGGTAGAAGATGCCTTGCATTTTGGCATTGATGTGCTCTGGATTGGTGCACGCACAACCGTCAATCCTTTCAGTGTGCAAGAAGTAGCAGATGCCCTTCGTGGAGTAAAGATTCCCATATTGATTAAAAATCCAATCAATCCAGACCTTGAACTCTGGCTCGGGGCTATGGAGAGGGTTTCAAAGGCCGGCATCGAACAAATCGGATTGATTCACCGTGGTTTCAGTTCCTACGGTAATACAGAATACCGAAATGCTCCTATGTGGCACCTCGCCATCGAAATGAAACGTCGGTTCCCGGATACTTTAATGATCAACGACCCCTCTCATATATGTGGCAGACGGGATATTCTTCAGGATGTTGCACAAACTGCCATCGACCTGGATTTTGACGGATTAATTGTGGAAAGTCATATTGATCCGGATATGGCCTGGAGTGATGCCAAACAGCAGATTACCCCCGAACGGATGGGAGAGATGGTGACCAATATTCGCTGGAGAAAAGAAGATACCAGTTCGGAAGAATACCATGCCAACCTGGAAAAACTTCGCCAGCAAATCAATAACCTCGATGATGAATTGATGCAGATACTGAGTCAACGCATGAAAGTTGCTGAAAAGATTGGTCAATATAAAAAAGATAACAACATTACGATTCTGCAAACCAATCGCTGGAACAGTATTCTGGACAGGGCTTACGCAAAAGGGGAGAAGCTGGGATTGAGTAAGGATTTTGTAACCCGGTACTTTGATGCAGTGCACATGGAGAGTATACAGCACCAGAACAGAATCATGAAACAATAAAACGCGTCGAATCATGCCACGTTCTACCAGCACCTTTCAGTTTTCCCATTCCAGCGTTACCTGTTATTTTGATAGCACTTTCGCTGTGATGGAGAAAATAGCCGATAGGGAAAAGACCATTTTGATTACAGATGAAAATGTATTTGCTGCCCATCGGAAAAAGTTTCGGGGGTGGAATACAATCGTTTTGAAACCCGGGGAACAGTATAAAATCCAAACCACTGTCGATGTCATCATCGAGCAGCTGATTGAGTTGGGTGCCGACAGGCATTCCTTTCTAATTGGCGTGGGTGGGGGAGTAATCACTGATATTACCGGATATGTTGCCGGAATCTATATGCGTGGCATTCGCTTCGCGCTGGTTCCAACCTCTCTTCTCGCTATGGTAGATGCCGCTATCGGAGGGAAAAACGGAATTGATGTGGGAATCTATAAGAATATGGTCGGACTCATCAGACAGCCCGAATGGCTCTTGTTCGACATCGATTTTTTGAGAACCCTCCCCATGGATGAGTGGCGCAATGGATTCGCTGAAATCATCAAACATGCCGCTATTAAGGATGCAGCTATGTTTCGGCTACTTCAAAAAAACAAACTGACTGATTTTAAAAAAAATCCTGATCAACTCGCCCGACTGATAAAGACCAACGTTTTAATTAAGATGAAAATAGTGACGTCAGATGAATTCGAAAAAGGGGAAAGAAAACTATTGAACTTTGGTCATACCCTGGGGCATGCAATCGAAAACCAATATCAACTGAGTCACGGTCAAGCTATCTCTGTGGGCATGACCTATGCAGCTTTGCTTTCAGCTGATTTAAAAAAATACAAGGAAGCAGAATCAGTGATAGAGTTAATTGAAAGATACGGACTTCCTTCCCGGGCAATATTCGACTGGAAAAAAGTCGAAAAGGTCTTGGCGAAGGACAAGAAAAAAATTGCTTCCGGTATTCAATATATTTTGTTGGAAAAAACCGGTAAAGCCGTGGTGCATACCATTGAGCTACAGGAACTGTTGAGCCGGCTAAGAAAATTATAATAAATTATACGATCTCAGATTCAAATGAAAGCTATTGTTTCACCCTCTTCCGTTGCAGGTACCATAAAAGCTCCTGCCAGCAAAAGCAGTATGCAACGCGCCTGTGCTGCGGCACTGCTGCATGAGGGGGAAACCATGCTCTTAAATCCGGGGCACAGCAATGATGACCTGGCGGCACTCGATGTAATTGGAAAACTGGGAGCGGAAGTTCACCTGCAGTCAGATCACAGTATGCTTATTCGTTCAAAGGGAGTAGTACCTGTTTCAGACAGCATTCATTGTGGTGAAAGTGGATTGGGTATCCGGATGTTTACACCCATCGCAGCTTTGAGTTCCCAACCGCTCACCATTTCAGGAAGTGGTAGTCTGGTGTCCCGGCCCATGCATTTTTTTGATGAGATATTCCCTCAACTCGGCGTATCTATTCATTCCAATGATGGCAAATTGCCTTTACAGATTCAGGGGCCGCTGCGACCTGCCTCTATCACAGTCGATGGTTCATTGAGTTCCCAGTTTTTGACCGGACTTCTCATGGCATTTGGAAGTGCTGTAAAATCTGAAGTAGTCATCACCGTCGACCATCTTGCCAGTAAACCTTATATAGACTTGACACTGGATGTGATGCATCATTTTGGAAGAAATGTTCAACACCTGGATCACCGCTATTTTAGGTTAGCCCCCGCCAGTCAGACACCTCCCTATCATATCACTTATACGGTAGAAGGTGACTGGAGCAGTGTTTCCTTTTTGCTGGTAGCCGGTGCAATCGGTGGATCTGTAAGAGTGGATGGTATTCATCAGGCATCTTCCCAGGCAGATAAATCAATTCTTCAGGCATTAGAAGATAGTGGGGCGACACTGGTTGTCGGAGATAACTTTGTGGAAGTTTCTACAGGCAGTCTGCGGGCTTTCCATTTCGATGCCACTCATTGTCCTGATCTTTTCCCCCCATTGGTTGCATTGGCGGCCTGTTGTGCCGGGACTTCCGTTGTGAAAGGAATTTCGCGTTTGGCACACAAGGAAAGCAACAGAGCACTCACTTTGCAACAGGAATTCACTAAATTGGGAGTCGATATTCAATTGTCGGAGGATAGGATGCTGATAACGGGAACAGAGAAACTTCTCGGCGCCCGGGTACATTCCCACCACGATCACCGGATTGCAATGGCTTGTGCCGTTGCAGCATTGAGGTGCGATCAATCGGTGGAAATCGATGGGTCAGAAGCTATCAACAAATCTTATCCCGATTTTTATCAGCACCTGGCTGCTTTAGGAGCGGGTATAACAATTAATGAATAAAAAACAAACGTCTTGAATAGTTTTGGTCGTCTTTTTCGCTGGCACATTTTTGGTGAATCACACGGTCCTTGTGTTGGTATAACCATCGATGGCTGTCCTGCCGGTCTGCCCCTGTCTGTAGAAGATTTTATAACAGATATGGAACGCAGGAAGGGAGGGATACAAAAAGGCACAACCCCCCGACAGGAAGATGATAGTCCAATATTTCAGTCCGGTTGGTACAATGGTTTTACTACCGGTGCCCCCTTGACCATGATCTTCGAGAATAAGAATACCCGCAGTGAGGATTATGCCAAACAAAGGGCTTTTCCCCGACCGGGACATGCGGACTGGGTAGCGGGAATAAAATATGGCGGATTTGAAGATTACAGGGGAGGAGGTCACTTCAGTGGTCGTCTCACCGCTGCTATGGTTGCTGCCGGAGTCGTCGCCAAAAAACTGTTGGCTTACTATGGGAATGAAGCCGGCAAAGAAATACAGTTGAACGCAAGCATTGCGGAAATTGGCGGGGAGAAGGATTGGGAAGCCGGTTTACAAAAAGCCATTGATGCCAAAGACAGTGTGGGAGGAATTGTGGAGTGTAGTGTAACAGGATTACCCGCCGGTCTGGGTGAACATTTTTTCGATTCGGTTGAATCGCTCCTGGCACATGCCGTTTTTGCTATTCCTGCTATACGGGGAATAGAATTTGGAACCGGTTTTGCGGCTGCCCGTATGCTGGGTTCCCAGCACAATGATGCCTTGTTGGATGGGGAGGGTAATACAGGTACCAATCATGCAGGAGGCATTATTGGAGGATTGACCAACGGGCAAGAGTTAATATTTAGAATTGCAGTAAAACCAACCTCTTCGACCCCAAAAGACCAACAAACCTGGAATAGGGAAACAAATCAGGTTGAAAATTTTGCCGTACGTGGCAGGCACGATCTTTGTATAGCTTTGAGGGTTCCGGTGGTACTGGAGGCAGTAACTGCTTTGGTGCTGATTGATTTACTGCTGCTGGCACATCGGATACCGGCCGTCCTCTCTGCCCATCATTTTAAAAAGTAAAGAAAAGTGGAAACAGATTACATCTATCACATCACTTCCCGCAGTTTTTGGGAAGCAGCACAACCTACCGGTCAGCTCACTTCTCCTCGTTTTGAAGAGGAAGGATATATCCATTGCGCTACCGAACAACAAATACCCGGCGTTCTGGAAAGATATTTTCAGGGACAGACCGATTTGGTTCGGCTCACCATTGATAAGTCCAAAATTAAACCACCCCTGGTGTTTGAACTGGCAGGTAAGCTCAATGAGGTTTTCCCCCATATCCATGGTCCGATCAACCTGGATTCGGTTGTTGCTGTAACCCCAATAGGCTAGAATGCATACATATCCGATCAATGCCTCCATTCAGGTGCTGCCCATTGCTACCCCGGAACATCCCTATGAATGGGTGGATGAAGCCATTGCAGTTATTCAGAAGAGCGGACTAAAATTT
>JBIIRN010000054.1:0-9974 GCA_044341525.1 Sediminibacterium sp.
CCGGACACTTTTCGTGGTAATTGATCAACTCAATAGGAGCTCTTTCAAAAGTATAGCCCTCATAGGTCTTGTGTACTTCCTGCAGCACCTCTACAATTTCTTCCTCCGTCATTAATGTAACCAGCTTTTGCCGGAACTCTTTAATGTTGGGTAATCCCTTCAGGTAATTGGCATAATGCCTTCTCATCTCAAAAATACCCACCATGGGTCCCTTCCACTCCAGCGACTTACGCAAGTGCTTGCGGCAAACCTCTATCCGCTCTTCTAAAGTAGGAGGTGCCAATAACTCTCCGGTTTGCAGATAATGTTTGATCTCCCGAAATATCCAGGGGTATCCAATCGCTGCCCTTCCGATCATAATGCCATCTACCCCATAGCGGTTTTTATACTCGGCAGCTTTTTGCGGACTATCAATATCCCCGTTACCAAAAATGGGAATTTGTATGCGGGGGTTGTTTTTTACTTTGGCAATGAGTGACCAGTCCGCTTCACCCTTATACATCTGTGCCCTGGTTCTGCCATGAATCGCCAATGCTTTGATGCCTACATCCTGCAAGCGCTCTGCCACCTCTTCAATGTTTTTGCTTTGCTCATCCCAACCCAGCCGGGTCTTAACAGTTACCGGTAATTTCGTACTATTGACCACTGCCTTGGTTAGCGATACCATTAACTCAAGGTCTTTTAATACTCCGGCACCGGCACCCTTGGTGACCACTTTCTTTACCGGACACCCAAAATTGATATCCAGCAGATCGGGGTGAACCGTTTCTACAATGGCTGCGCTCAAGGCCATGGCTTCCTCATCTCCCCCGAAGATCTGAATACCTACAGGCCTTTCTTCCTCGAAAATATCCAGCTTTTGCCTGCTCTTGATCGCATTCCGGATCAGTCCCTCACTGCTGATGAATTCAGTATACATCAGGTCAGCCCCATTGTCTTTGCAAACAGCTCGAAAAGGAGGGTCACTGACATCTTCCATCGGTGCCAGAAGCAGGGGGAAATCGGGTAGTTGTATGTTGTCAATTCTTACCATGGAGGATAATCCTTCGGGCTGAAAAAACATTCTTATCTTTCAGCCCGATTTGCAAAGGTACAATTCCGGCGATTAACCTTATGATGCCTGCCAACCCTTTATTCCAGCGTTACCCTACCCAACTGGCCCTTTTACTGGCTATTACCGGGATCTGTTTCATGGTTAGCGGAGTAGCCATGGTGCTGTTGGGACAGCTCATCTTTCATACCCCAATGGAACAATTAGGAAATGAAATGATGCGGCCGGAGAACGCCAATATGTCTCGCCTGATCAATACGGCAATCACAGTTATTTCATTTGGTCTGCCTCCGATTATTTTTGCCAAAATACTCGGGAAACAACCCTTCCTTCGGTTGGGGTTTCATGGGCGAATCAATAGGCAACAACTGGGTTGGGTGGTACTGATCGCGCTGGCTTCTGTCGGACTATCCGGGATGCTTGCCGAATTCAATCAACAGATACCCATGCCCAAAGAGTGGCACCTTAAAGCAAAGGCAATGGAGCTGGCTTATGAGAAAACGGTCATGGCCATGGCTCATATGCCCCGATTTATTGATTTTTTACTGGCCCTGCTTACCGTGGCTGTTGCTCCGGCAATATTAGAAGAGCTGATGTTTCGCTCCGGTCTTCAGCCTATTTTTATCGGCATTACCAAGAGTCCTTTCTGGGGTATATTGATTACTTCCCTTTTGTTCAGTGCCATTCACTTTTCAATTTATGGGTTTATACCCCGCACTGCACTGGGATTTTTATTGGGACTTGTATATTATTATGGCAGGAATATCTGGCTCTCTATCTTCTTTCATTTTGTCAATAATGCCCTGGTAGTTCTGGCTCTTTTTTGGGCCAGTCGAAACGGGAAGCCTGCTTCTGAAGTGATCAATGAAAAAATCCCCTGGATTTGGGGATTGGTATCTCTGGCAGCCATAATTTTTCTGCTGCGTTATTTTATTCAGGCCAGCCGAAGATATTGGAATGAAACGCCTTCCTTATTCAAAATGAACATGGAGCAGGATGCCTGAACAGTGGATTCGCGTATATGAAACCCAAAACCTGGCAGAAGCCTCTATTTTGAAAGGTCTCCTGGAAGAAAATGGATTACCCGTTCAGTTACTGAATAAACAAGACAGCGTCTATCTGCTGGGAACTGCTGAAATTTATGTGCCCCGGCAATTACTTCCGGCAGCTGAATTAATTATTGAGGGGAACCGACTGAATTAAAAAAATTACTATGCCGCTTCAAGTTTCAGTATTGAAAACCCGAGCTATTACTGCTGTATTTTTTGTAGTGGTTATGCTTACGGGATTGCTTTGGAATCAATGGAGCTATTGGTTATTGTTCACCGCTATCCATATTGGGTGCTGGTACGAATACAAACAGTTGCTATTGAAGATGGACCCTTCTTATGTGCAAATGAATAGCATACATCATAATAGTATTCAACTAGCAGGTATAGGATTGATGCTTACAGGCGGAATGGATGATCTTAGGATTGGGGAATTAATTTTACCTGAATTGGGTGGGTATATCTTGGTCGCCTTTCTACTCTTGTTCATGATAAATGAAATCCTAAGAAACAAAAGCAATAGTTATCGGTTTCCCGTATACGCATTGTCCGGCTTTCTCTATATATCTCTGGCTTGTTATTGTATGATGTTGATGTATGGCAATATCCGCCACCAGGTTTTTACCGATAAGCCGGATGTGGTGATGCCTCTGTTGGTGATTGCTACAATTTGGGTCAATGATACCATGGCCTACCTTGTTGGATCATTGATTGGAAAAACACCCTTATCAGCAGTTTCCCCGAAGAAAACCCTGGAAGGCACTTTAGGAGGGTTTATTTTATCAGTAGCAGTCGTGACATGGGCAGGAAAAACATGGTACCAGTTGCCCTTTACTCCCCTGCTGGTAATAAGTTCTCTTGCCGCCCTCGCAGGCATCTGGGGTGACTTGCTGGAGAGCAAATTAAAGCGCTTGGCAGGGGTCAAAGACAGCGGCCAAATCATGCCGGGGCATGGGGGGTTTCTCGATCGGTTTGATTCCCTCTTGTTGGCTGCTACTGTGGTAGGATTGGTATGCAGTATTCGGTATGGCGGGTAGCCCTTTTTCTGCCCTATAAAATTCATTATTCCCAATTATCTTTGCGCTTCAAATATTCTACATGACAATTCATCGGGAAGGGTATAAGACCATTGCTATTGCAGCACTCGTTTTTGGATTACTGAATTTGAGTGTTTTTTCTCTGCTGAGTGATGAATATCCAACAGTGGCCCTTCTCTTCTTTTTCCTCACCCTGGGTATTTTTCTCTTTCTTGTCTCTTTTTTTCGCATTCCCCATCGTATTTTAACAATAAACGATAACCAGATTATTTGTCCAGCCGATGGCAAGGTGGTGGTTATTGAAGAAGTAATAGAGCAGGAATACTTTAAGGACAAGCGTATTCAGGTAAGTATTTTTATGAGTCCGGCCAATGTGCATGTTAACCGGAACCCGGTTTCAGGGGAAGTGATTTATAATCAGTATCATCCCGGCAAGTACCTGGTAGCCTGGGATCCGAAATCATCTACCGATAATGAACGCTGGACGGTGGTTACACGTCACAATCGAGGTGAAGTTTTGTATAAGCAGATTGCCGGGGCATTGGCCCGCAGGATATGTAATTATACCCCGGTGGGCACCCGAATTGAGCAGGGGGAAGAGTTTGGTTTCATCAAATTCGGTAGCCGGGTAGATGTGCTTTTGCCCTTGGGTGCGCAGGTGCAAGTTCAGCTGAACCAAACGGTACAGGGGGGTGTGACCGTGTTGGCGAACTGGTAAGACATTTTAACAGGTTCAATTTTATAGTTTTCAAAAAAATACGTACCTTTATATAACA
The DNA here is from genome assembly GCA_044341525.1 of Sediminibacterium sp. GTDB lineage: Bacteria > Bacteroidota > Bacteroidia > Chitinophagales > Chitinophagaceae > Sediminibacterium. The sequence goes on from JBIIRN010000054.1 coordinate 3,914, forward strand.
AATAAAACAATATATTATGAAAAAAGTACTAGTTTTAGCTGCTGCTGCCTTCTTCCTGGGTGCCGGTGTTACTACTGCCTGTGAAGGAAAGAAATGTGGTGATAAGAAAGAGTGTGGTAAAAAAGAATGCTGCAAAAAGGGCGACAAGAAAGATGACAAGAAAGCTGCCACTTCTGCCCCCAAGACTGTAAAGAAAGCTTAATAACTGCTAAGTAAAAGATTTTCAATCCTCTTCCTTTTCGGAAGGGGATTTTTTTTGCCCCTACAACAGCTGTTCCAACTCCTGCAAATGGGTAATTGTATAGGTGGGTCGAATAGAAGTTTCGATGCCGGTATGGTTAACCAGAATGGTATCCATACCGGCGTTCATGCCGCCCTGTATGTCGGCCTCCGGATTATCACCAATCATGATGCTTTCAGTTGTCGTTGCACCGGCTTCCCGCAGGGCATGATCAAAGATGGCTTTCTGGGGTTTCAGGCTATTGCTGGCTTCCGAAGTAGTGATCACCTGAAAAAAATCTGTTAATCCGGCATGCCTGAGTTTATTATGCTGTACTTCTTCAAATCCATTGGTGACCAGGTGCAGGGCATATTTTTTATCTGTCAGGTAGTGAAGAATTTCCCGCGTATGCGGAAACAGATTATTCTTGGTAGGCAGTATTTGTAAAAAATCTACTGCCATTTTTCTGGCCAGGGCTTCGTCGGCCAGTTTATGATCAACCAGCGCCAGCCACATTCTTTTCCACCTTAACTCATCTTGTTTGATTTCTCCTCTTGTATATTTTTCCCACAACCGGTGGTTGTGGAAGGAGTATCTTTCATAAAAACCCTCAAAATCGCTAATACCCTTTTCCTGTAATTGCAGCACATGGTATAGGTCAGACAATGATTCCCGCGCATTGGTCTCGAAGTCCCACAAGGTATGATCCAGGTCGAAAAAAATATGGCGGTATTTCATGTCTGCAAAATACACATTGGCAGGCGTTCCCCGTTCTTATTCGATAAAAATCACGCAACTTTGTTGCAACTAATCAAGTGTACATGAAAGCAGTCATTACCGGGGCCTCACAGGGTATTGGAAAAGCGGTCGCCGATCATTTTGCAGCTGCCGGCTATGATCTATTTCTCTGCAGTCGCGGAGAGGTCAGACTCTATCATACGTTGGAGGAATTGCAGACGAAATATCCTGAAAGGCAGCTGTATGCCCGGGTAACGGATATGTCGCAACAAGCGGAGGCGGTAGCTTTTGCTCAATGGATTTTATCTTTTGGCGTTCCGGATGTAGTGGTGAATAATGCCGGTCAGTTTATTCAGGGGCAAATAAGTACGGAAGCTGAGGGCGCCTTGGAAAAAATGATGCAAGTCAATCTCTTCTCTGCGTATCATTTGACACGGGCTTTGTTGCCTGCGATGAAAGCAGCCGGCAGGGGACATATTTTTAATCTATGTTCGATTGCTTCTCTGCGGGCCTATCCCCATGGAGGTAGCTATGGTATTTCTAAATATGCAATGGCCGGGTTTACTGCCAACTTACGCGAAGAACTAAAAACACAGGGCATTAAAGTGACAGGTGTTTTTCCGGGAGCTACCATGAGTCCGAGCTGGGAAGGTTCCGGTGTACCCGCTGATCGAATCATGCAGGCAGATGATATAGCCCGGATGATAGTTGCCGCTGCCGGTCTCTCACCCGCTGCTGTGGTTGAGGAGATTGTGCTTCGCCCGCAGTTGGGGGATCTGTAGCAGATCCTTTATGCTGTCGCCAACCGGTTTCTTTCTTGTTTCTTGCAGTACGGCTGTAACTTTATTATACAACTCTTCTTATGCGATGGCTACTTTTGATGCCTGTTCTTTTGGTTTCCGTAATTACCCGGGCCCGGGAAGATAGTAGTTGGATTAGAATCAATCAACTAGGCTATACGCCTTCTTCTATTAAACAAGCAGTATGGTGTAGTCAATCGAACACTATTCCCGCCGATTTTGAATTGGTGCAGGTATTGACGGGTGAAGTAGTTTATCGGGGGAAAATAGGAACTTCCTACGGAGCTTATGGTCCATTCCGTTCCACTGCCCGACTCAACTTTTCTGCTTATCGTAAACCGGGAAAATATTTGTTGCGAACCGGGGCTACCCTTTCTCCGGTGTTTGCCATCAGCGACACGGTATATAAGGGTGCTGCCGATTTTTGTCTCCGTTATATGCGGCAACAAAGAAGTGGCTTCAACCCTTATTTAAAAGACAGTTGTCATACCCATGACGGTTATACTTTGTATGGACCCATGCCTGATAGTACTCATATAGATGTAAGTGGTGGGTGGCATGATGCGAGTGATTACCTCCAGTATAGCAGCACAACTGCCAATGCCACCTGGCAATTACTGGCTGCTTTTCGTGATTTTCCGCAAGTATTCAGTGATAATCACCAATCTAATGGATTGCCCGGTTCTAACGGGAAGCCCGATGTATTAGATGAGGCACGATGGGGTATGGACTGGTTGCTGAAGATGCATCCCAGAGCGGACTGGATGTTCAACCAGTTGGGTGATGACAGAGACCATGTGAATATGCGCATACCGAAGGAGGATCCTTATTATGGGAAGGGGTTTGAGCGGCCTGTTTATTTTGTTAGCGGACTGCCACAGCAGCGGGGAAAATTCATGAATGCAACTACAGGCTCTTCCTCCATCGCAGGAAAGTTCTCAGCGGCTTTTGCACTGGGTTCAATTATTTATAAAAATACCGATACTTCCTATGCAGGGCAACTTGCAGAAAAAGCGCTATCAGCATGGAATTACGGATTGAAAAAGCCGGGGTATACTCAAACAGCTTCCGTGCGTTCACCATATATCTATGCGGAGGAAAATTATGTTGATGACATGGAATTGGCTGCTGCTTCCCTCTACACGATGACAGGATTGAAAGACAGCAGCTGGAGAGTGGCGGCACAACAATATGCCCGGCAGGAACCGGTTACTCCCTGGATGATTCGGGATACCGCTCATCATTACCAATGGTATCCCTTCATCAATGAAGGGCACGCTGAACTCGCGTCTTCGCTTAAAGGAAAAGAGCGGAAGGAGATAACCGATTTTTATCACAGGGGCATAGAGATGATCGCTGCGCGCGCGAAAACCAATGCCTTTTTGCGTGGTATTCCTTTTATCTGGTGCAGCAATAACCTCACCGTTCAATTCGCGATACAATGCATCTGGTACCGAAAGTTAACGGGCGACACTTCATTTATAGCATTGGAGCAAGCTAATATTGATTGGCTCTTTGGTTGCAATCCCTGGGGAACGAGCATGGTGTATGGACTTCCGGCAAAGGGAGATTCGCCGGTTGATCCGCACTCCGCCTTTACGCATTTGAAGAATTATCCGATTGATGGAGGTTTGGTAGATGGACCCGTTTATACTTCCATCTATAAAAATCTAATTGGTATACAATTGATGGAAGCAGATGAGTATGCCCCATTTCAAAGTGAACTCGCGGTTTACCACGATGATTATGGCGACTACAGTACCAATGAGCCCACGATGGATGGAACTGCCAGTCTGATTTATCTGCTCGCAGCAATGCAAGGTCAAGCCATGCCTGCCCCTACCCATGGTTCCTGGGAAATGGTGCAGGGAGCTGTAGTGCGGGGAAATCTTGAAAAAAAGGAACTTGCCCTCGTATTTACGGGAGATGAATTCGGGGAAGGAATGCAGCACATCAGAAAAACACTACAGCAGGAAAAAGTAAAGGCCTCATTTTTCCTGACGGGAAGATTTTACAGGAATCCGGCATTTAAAAAGGAATTACTCTTGTTACAAGCGGAAGGTCATCTCTTAGGACCCCATTCCGATCAGCATTTATTGTACAATGACTGGAAGCGACGGGATAGCACCCTGGTGAGCCGGGACTCGCTATTGCAGGATTTGTCTAATAACTTGTCTGCTATGAAATCTGTCGGATTAAAAAATGAAGTTGCAGGCGGTTGGTATATCCCACCCTATGAATGGTGGAACCGGCAAATAGCCGATTGGCTGTCGGATGTGGGAATCCGGCTTTTCAGTTTTTCTCCGGGAACAAGAACGGCTGCTGATTATACTTTTCCGGAAATGGGCACCGCTTATCAGTCCAACCCATCCATTAGAACTACCATCGATCGGGCGTTAGAAGCATCCTCCTCCGGATTGAATGGATCCGTCCTCCTGATACATGTGGGCACAGATCCGAGACGCAAGGAAAAATTATACCACGAGTTATCCGATATCATTCGTCAGTTTCATCAGCGGGGATATCGTTTCAAGAGGGTCGATGAATTATTATCATACTAAGAGTTTGAAACTACCAACGATCTTCATCAGGGATATTTTCCTGCCGGGGAAAGTGTTGTTTCATTTCTTCTCTGATTTTTAATCGCTCAATAATGAGCGCAGCTATTAATTTTCCTGCGTCTTCCTGTGGATGACCTGCCAATACATTTTTTAATTTTTCTTCACTTACATCCATCCGGTAAAGTATTTGTACCAGTGACGGGAAATCATGCAGGATGAGGTGATTGATTTCTTGTGCGAGTTCTTCCGGACCCAAGTGGGACCAACGGGTAATATCCTGTTTCATGCGCGGGAAGAAGATTTGATCTGCATATTAGTATTTTTCTATTACACCCAGACTAAACAAAGCGAAATCATATTGTACAGGATCGACGGGATTTAACTTTTTCAATGCGTCAGTTAATTCGAGGGCAGCTATCCAGTCATTGTTTTTTCTTTTCAGGATGCCGAGTTTTCTGGCAACCCGGGCAACGTGCAGGTCGAGCGGACAAATCAGTTCTGAAGCAGGGATCTGTTGCCAGATACCAAAGTCAACCCCTGCTTTATCCTTGCGTACCATCCATCGGAGGAACATATTTAGTCTTTTACAAGCAGATCCTCTTTCCGGAGTAGCAATATGTTTGCGGGTTCTTTCCGGTGCATCCTCCAGTGAAAAAAAATATCGATGAAAATGGGTCAATCTTTTTTCGGCAGGATGGCTGATTTCAGGGTAGGCATCTTCCGGGGCAATAAAAGCAGTTTCCAGACTGATGTGTTGATGATAGTGGTGGTGCAGGAAGGCAATAAAATATAACAGATCGGTATCGTTGAAGGTTCTGTGTTTGAACTCCAGTAATCGTTTCAGGTCGGCGGCGCGGTGGTTCAGGCAAAAATCATACGGCGCCATATCCATGCGTTGCAGCAGTTCTTTGCTTTTGCCAATGATGGTGGTACGATTGCCCCAGGCCAACACCGCAGCAAAGAGTCCCGCAATTTCTATGTCTTGCCTTCGGGTAAATAGATGCGGAATGCTGATAGGATCGCTCGGAATGAAAGAAGGTTGATTATACAGAAGCACTCTTTCATCGAGGAGTACCCGTAAATCATTTTTATTCAGCTTTTTTTTATTGGCTGATATCATAGAATGGATAAATTGGCAATGAGTTTTATCCTATTGCCTTATTGAGGTCTTCTATCAGATCATCTGCATCTTCAATACCAACGCTGATGCGAATGAGACTATCGGTGAGTCCATTTTTTATTCTTTCCTCTCTTGGGATGGAAGCGTGGGTCATGGTCGCCGGGTGATTGATGAGTGATTCAACGCCTCCCAGACTTTCAGCGAGAGAAAACAGGTGAGTGGAAGAAAGTACACGGCTTACATTTTCCGGTCTATTATCTTTCAGTTCGAAGCTCATCATTCCACCAAATCCCTTCATTTGCCGGCTCGCGATATCATAATTAGGATGGTCGCTGAATCCGCACCAGAATACTTTTGATATTCCGGGATGATTGCGAAGGAAATGGGCTATTTTTTCTCCATTTTCACAGTGCCGCTGCATGCGCAGGTGCAAGGTTTTGATACCGCGTAATACCAGAAAGCAATCCATGGGGCCGGGAACTGCTCCACAGCTTTTTTGGATAAAATAGAGTTTATCTCGCAGGCCGGCATCATTCATAACCAGACAACCCTGAATAACATCGCTGTGACCTCCCAGGTATTTGGTTGAAGAATGCATAACGATATCTGCTCCGAGTTGTAA